>CAIVYV010000143.1 GCA_903910215.1 uncultured Pseudomonadota bacterium | reverse complement strand
GCTGGCGGCGGCCCGACGACGGTGGGCGGAGCAGGCGTGTTACTGCCTCCGCCGCCGCCACCACCGCAAGCGCTGAGACTCAAGGCGCTGACGCAAACCGCCGCGGCGAGCAGTCTCGCTCGAGCGCGGGAAGTGGAATCAAAATCGGCAGTTGTCGACACGGAATCCCCCAACAGATGGCTCGCTCTCGAGCCGTCGGGAGATTATGCAGAACGCGGGTGCACTGCAACGCCCAACGCTGCCGTATCGGCAGTCGCGCCTGCCTCTATCGGCCGCTGTTTACGCGGCTGCCGCTTCAACCGGCGGTGCGGAGCTTCGAATCAGATAATCAAAAGCCCCGAGCGCCGCTTTGGCGCCATCGCCTGCGGCGATGACGATCTGCTTGTAGGGCACCGTGGTCGCATCGCCGGCGGCAAAGACACCGTGAGCGTTGGTAGCGCCGTGGTGATCCACCACGATCTCCCCAAAGCGCGACAGTTCGATCGTGCCTTTAAGGAACTCCGTGTTCGGGACCAAACCGATCTGGACGAACACGCCCTCGAGGTCGATTCGATGTGCTTGTCCGTTCGCGCGATCCTTATACGACAGTGCGTTGACGGTTTTGCCATCGCCATGGATCTCGGTGGTCTGCGCGTTCACGATGATCGAGACGTTGGGCAAGCTCTTGAGCTTGGATACGAGTACCGCATCCGCTTTGAGCTGATCCATGAACTCGACCACGGTCACGTGCCCTACGACACCCGCGAGATCGATCGCCGCCTCAACACCCGAGTTGCCGCCGCCGATGACGGCGACGCGCTTGCCCTTGAAGAGCGGACCATCGCAATGCGGGCAGTAAGCGACACCCCGATTTCGATACTCGGATTCGCCGGGCACGTTGACGTTACGCCAGCGCGCGCCGGTCGCGAGGATCACCGAGCGCGAGCGCAGCGTGCCACCGTGATTCATAACGACTTCGACAAGATCGCCGGGCTTGGCAGCGGGGACGAGTTTCTCGACGCGCTGCAGATTCATGATCTCGACGTCGTAGTGGCGCACGTGCGCCTCGAGGTCGGCGGCAAATTTGGGTCCGTTGGTTTCGAGCACGGAGATGTAGTTCTCGATGCCGAGCGTATCGTTCGTCTGTCCGCCGAAGCGTTCGGCGGCGATGCCCGTGCGCAGTCCCTT
This sequence comes from uncultured Pseudomonadota bacterium, assembly GCA_903910215.1. Taxonomy (GTDB): domain Bacteria; phylum Pseudomonadota; class Gammaproteobacteria; order Steroidobacterales; family Steroidobacteraceae; genus UBA964. The sequence goes on along the minus strand of CAIVYV010000143.1, from coordinate 5,327 downwards.
ACGCGCTGCGTACACGGCAGCGGCAGCACCGGCAGGGCCGCCACCGACGATGAGCACGTCATACGGCGCCTTGGCGTCGATCTTGGCGCGCTCTTTGTCGGCGCTGTTGGTGTCGAGTTTGGCGAGGATTTCTTCAAGGCTCATGCGGCCCGAGCCGAAGAGCTCGCCGTTCAAGAACACCATCGGCACGGCCATGATCTGGCGAGCCGTGACTTCGTCCTGATAAAGAGCGCCATCGATCACGACCGTTTCGACGTTCGGGTTGATCACCGACATCAAGGTCAGTGCCTGCACGACATCCGGGCAGTTGTGGCACGAGAGGGACATGAAAATTTCGAAGCGCAGCGAGGATGACAGGCTGCGAATCGACTCGATGCTGGCCTCATCCACTTTGGGCGGATGACCGCCGCTCCACAGCAGCGCGAGCACGAGTGAAGTGAATTCGTGACCGAGCGGCACGGCCGCAAACTGCAGCGAGGTTGAGGTGCCCACGCGCCTGATCTGGAACGAGGGGCGACGGGTTTGTTGACCGTCCAGCCTGACCGACACTTTGTCGGTCAGGCTGGCGATCGTCTCAAGCAGGGCACGCATTTCCTGCGCGCCCTGTGACTCATCAAGAGAAGCAATGAGCTCGACGGGTTGGACTATCTTCGTGAGATAAGCCCGTAACTGGGACTGGAGAGTTTCGTCGAGCATCACGTTCTTCCGATGAGCGGTGGGGATTGCTTAGATCTTGCCCACGAGGTCGAGCGACGGCTTCAGCGTCTCCGCACCCGGAGTCCACTTGGCCGGGCAAACCTGACCCGGGTTCTTGGCAACGTACTGAGCGGCCTGGACCTTGCGCAGCAGTTCCTTGGCGTCACGGCCGATACCGTTGTCGTGGATCTCGCAGAGCTTGATCACGCCATCCGGATTGATCACGAAGGTGCCGCGCAGGGCGAGGCCTTCTTCTTCGATCATCACACCGAAGCTGCGGGTGATGGCGCCGGTCGGATCACCGACGAGCGGGTAGTTGACCTTGCGGATGGTGTCCGAAGTGTCGTGCCACGCCTTGTGCGTGAAGTGCGTGTCGGTCGACACGCCATAGATCTCGACGCCGAGCGACTTGAAGGTGTCGTAGTTGTCGGCGAGGTCACCGAGTTCCGTCGGGCAGACGAAGGTGAAGTCGGCCGGGTAGAAGAAAATCACTGACCACTTGCCCTTGAGCGATTGGTCGGTAACTTCGACGAACTTGCCGTTGTGGTAGGCCTGCGCCTTGAACGGCTTGACGGTGGTATTGATGAGGGACATGTGACTTCCTATCGATAGTGAAAAAAGGTTGCAACGCACCGCAACCTAGCGGCGCGGGGCGAATGATGGGACCGAAATTAGAATTAGTCCAATCGACAGAACGGATGCCGTCGATAGATACCGTCTATCGAATGGTTGGCAAGGGTAGTCGAGTATGATTTCGACCATGAATACCCAGCAGCTGAAGGCAATCTTGGGGGCGGGGCTTGCCACGCTCGTGTTGACCATGACCGCGAGCGCAGAGCCCGCGCAGGGTCGTGTCATCGAGTCGGCCGACGACTTTGCGGTGTTATCCACTCGCGAGCGGGTTGAGCCTGAGAACCGCATTGTGCGCGAGCGTCTCGAAACGCTGCTACCACGCTTGATGGTCGAGACCGATCTCGACATGTGGCTCGTGATCAATCGCGAGTACGCTGAAGATCCAGCGTATTTCACGCTCGTGCCGCAGCCGAGTTTCGCGGCTCGTCGCACTACCATGCTGGTGTTCCATCGCAAGGCCGATGGGACGGTGGATCGGCTATCCGTCAATCGATATCCGCTCGGCGAGCCTTATCAATCTGCTTGGGCGGGTGGTGATCTCGATGCGCAGTGGAAGGCGCTCGGTGAGCTCATCGTCAGCCGCAATCCGAAGCGCATCGGTATCAATGTGTCGCGCGAGTGGCCAGTGGCTGATGGCCTGACGGCCGCTTTGCACGATCGATTGCGCGAGGTATTACCCGCCGAGATGGCTGCTCGACTCGTTCCCGCAGAATCCTTGGTGATTCGTTGGCTCGAGACCCGCATCGATTCGGAACTCGAGGTGTATCCCCACATCGTTGGCATCGCACGCGGTGTGATCGCCGAGGCGTTCAGTGCACGCGTGATTACACCCGGTGTGACGAGTACGCAGGATGTCGCGTGGTACATCCGTCAGCGCTTCGAGAGCCTGGGCCTGCCGATCTGGTTTTTCCCGGACGTGAATCGTCAGCGTCAGGGCGTGCCCTGTGAAGCCGATGCGCCTTTCTGTGGTGGCAGTGGCGTCATCGAGCCAGGCGACGTGCTGCATACCGATGTTGGTATTTGTTATCTCAAGCTCTGCACTGATACACAGGAGATGGGCTACGTGCCGCGACTCGGTGAAGTCGATGTCCCCGCAGGCCTGCAAGCGGCGATGCAAGTGGGTAATCGCTGGCAAGATCTATTGACCGGCAACTTTGCGACCGGTCGTTCGGGCAATGACGTGCTCTCACGTACGAGAGTGGCTGCGCAAAAGGCCGGCATCAATGCGAGTGTCTACACCCACGCGCTCGGCATGTTTGGTCACGCGCCGGGCCCGACGATCGGTATGTGGGATAACCAAGGCCCTACGGCCGTGCAGGGTGACTGGCCGCTGTATCCGAACACGGTCTATGCCATCGAAGGCAACATCAAACAGGCGATCCCGGAGTGGGGTGGTCAGCTCGTCCAAATGAAGCTGGAGCAGAGTGCCCTCTTCGACGGCGAGCGGGTGATTTATTTGGCCGGTCGTCAGACCCGCTGGCACGTGGTCCGTTGATCGCCGACAGCGAATTCATGCGCGAAGCTCTCGAGCTCGCGCGATCGGCAGCGCTGGCAGGCGAGGTGCCCGTGGGTGCGCTCGTGGTGCAGGGCGAACGCGTGATCGGTCGCGGGGCGAATCGCCCCATCGGAAGTTGCGACCCGACGGCGCATGCCGAGATCGTTGCGCTGCGTGATGCCGCGCGTCACCTTGGCGACTATCGTTTGGGCGGTACCACGCTCTATGTGACGCTCGAGCCTTGCATCATGTGCGCTGCCGCGCTGGTGCACGCCCGTATCGATCGCGTGGTGTTTGGTGCTTGGGATCCGAAGGCGGGCGGTGCCGGCAGCATCGCGGATGTCTTCAATATTCGTGAGTTGAATCACCGTGTGGATGTGTTTGGCGGTGTGCTCGCTGATGAATGCGGTACGCTGCTCTCCGATTTCTTTCGCGCACGGCGATCATGAAAAAACCGGCTACGTTGACCGAGGGGTCCATTCCCCGGACCTTGTTCATCTTCACATTGCCGATTCTGCTCGGTAACGTGCTGCAGTCGGTCAACGGATCGATCAACGCCATCTGGATCGGCAAGTTCCTGGGGGCGGCGGCGCTCACGGGTGCCAACAACGCGAATATCGTGATGTTTCTGCTGCTCGGTGCCGTGTTTGGCATCACGATGGCCTCGACTGTGCTCATCGCGCAGAACGTCGGCGCGGGCAACCTGCCTGAAGCAAAGCGAGTCACCGGCACGAGCGCCACGTTCTTTCTGACGCTCGCGGTCGTCATCGCCGTGTTTGGTTTCTTTGCCGCCCCTTCAGTCCTCGCCTGGATGGGCACGCCCGGCGATGCGCTCGGATATGGCATCGACTACCTGCGAGTGATGTTTATTTCCATCCCAGCCTCGTACGCTTTTTTCTTTATCAGTGGCGCATTGCGTGGCGCGGGTGATTCGAAGACCCCGTTCCAGTTTTTGTTGATGGCGGTGGTGCTCGATATCGCACTCAATCCGCTCTTCATCTTTGGTTGGGGGCCGATCCCTGCGTTGGGGATAGCAGGCTCGGCTTTGGCGACGCTCGTGTCTCAAACGGTTTCTTTGGTGATGCTGCTGCGACACATCTACCGCACTCGCAATCCGCTTGCCATCCATGCGGAGGAGAGATCGCTACTCGCGATCGATCCTGCAATTGTGAAGACGCTGATCTTCAAAGGTATTCCGATGGGCCTGCAGATGATCGTGCTCGCGCTCAGTATGGTGCTGTTCCTTCGCGTCGTGAATCGCTACGGGTCGGATATCGCGGCGGCCTTTGCAGCCGACATGCAGCTTTGGACTTATGTGCAGATGCCGGCGCTCGCGCTCGGTGCGGCGGTCTCGTCGATGGCGGCGCAGAACATCGGTGCGGGCCTATGGCAGCGCGTCTCTTTGGTCGCGCGCTACGGTATCGGATTCAACTTCATTCTGACCGGTGTGCCGGTGGTGTTGATCTACCTTGCCGAGACGCAGGTGGTGGGTTTATTTCTGCCCGCGGGCAGCCCCTCGCGCGACATCGCCATACACATCAATCACTTGATCCTGTGGTCGTTCCCCCTGTTCGGCATCTCAATGGTGCTCTCAGGGGTGGTGCGAGCAGCGGGTGCCGTGATCGCACCGCTGGTGGTGTTGTTTCTGGCGCTGCTCGTCGTGCGCATGCCTCTGGCCGAGTACAGCGTTCTGCATCTGGGCGCTGATGGCGTTTGGTGGAGTTTCTCGATCTCGGCGATCGTCGCGGCGGTGCTGTCTTCAGGCTACTACTTGGCTGGCACTTGGCGCTCGGCTCGAATGATGTCTTCGCCCGCAGGGGGCTGATTGTCGCCGAACCGCTGTTCGAGCAAGTCGCGATATTGTTGAACGCGATCAACGAGCAATCGCGTCTCCCAGCCGCGCGCATAGCCGTTCTTCACCTGCAGATACCAAAACTCGTCCGAAAGCAAAGTCAGACGCTCGCGCACGTCGATCCAGCGATCGGCATTGCCACCTTGGCGCGCCGTTAAGACGCGCGCATCTTCGAGATGGCCATAGCCCATGTTGTAGGCGGCCACCGCCATCCACGTGCGATCCGCCTCACGAATGCGATCGGGGATCGTCTCGCGTAGCTGCGCCAGATATCGAGCGCCCGAGAGGATGCTTTGCTCTGCGTCGTAGGGATCGGTCACCCCCAGTGAGCGAGCAGTTCGAGGCATCAACATCATCAGGCCTTGGGCACCGAAAGGGCTGCGTGCCTTCGGATCCCACTGTGATTCCTGATAGCCGAGCGCGGCGATGAGTTGCCAGTCGAGATTCGTCTCGGCGCTCGCACTTTCGAATAGTTCGCGATACAGCGGTAGCTTCACCTCGAGATCCACGGCGAATTGTTCGGCGTGCGTATCCGGCAAAGTACTCGGATCGATTTCTGACGCTGGATCCGGAATGTTCTTCTTGTTGCGCTGTTCGATCAGGAACCGATTGACCTCTTTCAGCAGATCTCGTCCGTCTTTGCGCACCATC
>CAIVYV010000142.1 GCA_903910215.1 uncultured Pseudomonadota bacterium | reverse complement strand
CGGGTACCTTGCGTGGCCCGGTCGTTGGCACCCTGATGACGAATTTCGGTCTCGAGCGTGCGCTGCGTGACAAAGGCATTGGCTTCGAACGAGCAGCAGTGGGCGATCGCTATGTGTTAGCGAAGTTGCGCGAGACGGGCGGTGTACTCGGAGGCGAAACCTCGGGGCATCTGCTCACGCTCGATCAGACGACGACCGGTGATGCGATGATCGCAGCGCTGCAGGTACTGGGCGTCATGTGCGACACCGGCAAGTCGCTCGCCGAATTGACTGCGGGCCTGCAGTTGCTACCGCAGGTGATGATCAACGTTCGCGTGAAGGAGCGGTTCGATCCGTACTCGCGTGATTCGGTGCGACAAGTGGTCGATGCGGTCAACGCCGAGCTCGATGGCCGTGGCCGTGTGGTATTGCGCGCCTCGGGCACGGAGCCGCTGATTCGGGTGATGGTCGAGGCGGAAGAGTCGGTGGCGGCGCGAAGTTTCGCTCAAAGAATTGCGGATGCCGTCCAAGCGGGGGTATGACGATGAAACGTAAGCCATTGGTGGTCGGCAACTGGAAGATGCATGGCTCGCTCGCCGGGAACGCCGAGTTGCTGCTCGGATTGCGCGAATTGCTGCCGACGAGTTCCGTCGAGACCGCCGTATGTCCGCCTTTCGTTTATTTGCCTTCTGTGGGTGCTGCTCTCGCTGGAAGCGCGATCGAGCTTGGCGCGCAGGATGTGTGCGAGCAGGTCGAGGCCGGTGCCTACACGGGCGAGGTCTCGGCATCGATGTTGCGCGAGATCGGGTGTCGTTACGTGATCGTCGGCCATTCCGAGCGTCGGGCGATCTATGGCGAAACCGATGAGCTCGTGGCCCGCAAGTTTGCATCGGCTCTGGCTGTTGGGCTTGTGCCGATACTGTGCGTCGGCGAGTCGTTGCAAGAACGTGAGACGGGTGCCACCGAGGCTGTCGTCGCTCGTCAGCTCGAGGCGGTGATTCGCACCGTTGGGGTAGGGGCCGTCGGCCGCGGCGTGCTCGCTTACGAGCCCGTTTGGGCCATCGGAACCGGCCGAACGGCCAGTCCAGAACAGGCGCAGGAAGTTCATGCCTGCCTGCGTGGTCGAATTGCCTCAATCGATGCTACAATTGCCGGCTCCGTGAGGGTCCTTTATGGGGGCAGCGTCAAGGCGGGCAACGCGAACGAGATTTTCGCGATGCCGGATGTCGACGGTGGCCTGATAGGTGGAGCCTCACTGAAAGCAGCCGAGTTTGCAGCGATCGTCGCTGCGGCCGCTGCAAACGGAAAGTGAACATCACATGCTGCTGACCGCTCTGACCATCTTGCAAGTGTTCGTCTCGATCGCGATCGTCGCGCTCGTGCTGCTGCAGCGTGGGCGCGGAGCCGATGCGGGTGCCGGTTTCGGTGCGGGCGCTTCGGGCAGTGTATTCGGTGCGCGCGGCGCAACGACGGGGTTGTCGCGTTCCACGGCGATTTTCGCCGCTATTTTCATGCTCAACAGTTTGGCGCTGGCGTGGCTCGGCACGCGCAACAACGTTGAGACCTCGGAAGGCTTGCTCGGCGAATCCGTCGAGCAAGTGGCGCCTGCGAATCCAGCGCCAACATTGTCTGACGCACCGCCGGTGGCGCCAGAGCAGGGTCAGTAAGTCTGACAACGACGTTGCGGTCGTGGTGGAATTGGTAGACACACTAGCTTGAGGGGCTAGCGCCGAAAGGTATGGGAGTTCGAGTCTCCCCGACCGCACCAAACTCGATTCATACCCTGCTACAATTTGCGCCGCTTGCGGCACGGGGGTTACGCGGCGTTGCGCCGTGTTCGTGCCAGGGCGGTGAACATGCTTTCGAACTATCTGCCTGCACTGATTTTTCTGGCAGTGGCCACGGGTCTCGCTACCGTGCTGCTGTTACTGGGTACCGGACTGGGTCGGTACTTCTCCAAGTCGCCTGACGACGCGCAAAAGCTATCCGCTTACGAGTGTGGCTTCGAGGCATTCGAAGACACCCGCATGAAATTCGACGTTCGGTACTACCTCGTCGCCATTCTCTTCATCGTCTTCGATCTCGAAATTGCTTTCCTCTTTCCGTGGGCCGTCGCACTTAAATCGATCGGCACCTTCGGTCTTGTCGCCATGGGGATCTTCCTCGGCATCCTGATCGTCGGGTTCATCTACGAGTGGAAGAAGGGAGCGCTCGAGTGGGATTGAACAACAGCAGCGAAGCGCAGAGCTTTGCTGAGCGTGGTTTCGTCACCACGCAGGTCGATAACCTGGTCAATTGGGCTCGCACGGGTTCGTTGTGGCCAATGACTTTCGGGCTCGCATGTTGCGCGGTTGAGATGATGCACGCCGGTGCCTCGCGCTACGACCTCGATCGCTTCGGCGTCGTGTTCCGCCCGAGTCCGCGTCAGTCGGACGTCATGATCGTTGCGGGCACGCTCGTCAACAAGATGGCCCCTGCGCTGCGCAAGGTCTACGACCAGATGCCGGAGCCGCGCTGGGTGATCTCGATGGGGTCCTGCGCGAACGGCGGTGGCTACTACCATTACTCGTACGCCGTCGTCCGCGGTTGCGATCGCATCGTGCCGGTCGATGTCTATGTGCCGGGTTGCCCCCCAACGGCTGAGGCCTTGCTCTACGGCATCATTCAATTGCAAAAGAAGATCGCTCGTACGAGCTCGGTGCTGAATCCATGACGATCGAAAACACCGTGCAGGCCATCGAGGCTCGCTTGGGGTCGCAGCTGCGTCGGATCGACTCGCTGCCTGACGAAATCGCCTACGAATGTGACGCTGCGCAGTGGGTCGAGGTCTCGCGCGTGTTGCGTGATGATCCAACGCTGCGTTTTGAGATGTTGATGGATCTCTCCGGCGTGGATTACTCGGAATTCGGCAAGTCAGAGTGGAAGACACTCTCAGCGACAGGGTCAGGTTTTTCGCGCGGCGTGAATCGCGGTGCGTCGGCGCAGGATCACCAGAACGGCCAGCGCTTTGCGGTGGTCGTGCAGTTGCTGTCGATCTCACACAACCAGCGTCTGCGTTTGCGTGCCTTCTGCGCCGATGATGCTGAGCCCATCATCGACTCGCTCGTCGACGTTTGGGCTTCGGCAAATTGGTTCGAGCGTGAGGCTTTCGACCTGTTCGGCATCCTCTTCCGAGGGCATCCGGATCTGCGTCGCTTGCTGACCGATTACGGGTTCATCGGTCATCCGTTCCGCAAAGACTTCCCACTGATCGGCAACGTGGAAGTGCGGTACGACCCGATCAAACAACGCGTGGTGTACGAGCCGGTCAGTATCGAGTCGCGCACGCTCGTGCCGCGCGTCATTCGTCATGACAACCGCTACGACCCGGCGCTCGGCGGAAATTGATCCATGTCTGAAATCCAGTCTTACACCATGAACTTCGGGCCGCAGCATCCGGCGGCCCACGGCGTGTTGCGCCTCGTGCTCGAACTCGACGGCGAGGTGATCCAGAAAGCCGATCCGCACATCGGCCTGCTGCATCGCGCCACCGAGAAGTTGGCCGAGTCCAAGCCGTTCAATCAATCGATCGGTTACATGGACCGACTCGATTACGTGTCGATGATGTGCAACGAGCACGCGTATGTGATGGCCATCGAGCGTCTGCTCGGTGTGAAGCCGCCGCTACGGGCGCAGTACATCCGCACCATGTTCGATGAAATCACGCGTGTCCTGAACCACCTCATGTGGCTCGGTGCGCACGGCCTCGATATCGGCGCGATGACGGTGTTCTTGCTTGCGTTCAAGGAACGTGAAGATCTGATGGACTGCTACGAAGCGGTTTCGGGCACGCGTATGCACGCGACCTACTATCGGCCGGGCGGAGTCCATCGCGACCTGCCGCTCGAGATGCCGAAGTATCAAGCTTCGCGTTGGCGCTCGCAGAAAGATGCCGATCGCCTCAACGAGGCACGTGCAGCGGGCTTGTTGGAGTTCATCGAGGACTTCACCAAGCGCTTTCCGAAAGCGGTCGACGAGTACGAGACCCTGCTTACAGACAATCGCATCTGGAAGCAGCGCACGGTCAACATCGCGGTGGTGTCGCCAGAGCGGGCGATGCAGCTCGGATTCTCGGGTCCCATGCTGCGCGGTTCGGGCATCGCCTGGGACTTGCGCAAGCAGCGGCCGTACGAAGTGTACGACCAGCTCGACTTCGACATCCCGGTGGGTGTTAACGGCGACTGCTACGACCGCTATCTCGTGCGCATCGAGGAGTTGCGTCAGTCAAATCGCATCATCGCCCAGTGCGTCGAGTGGTTGAAGAAAAACCCGGGGCCGGTGATGGTCGCCGACGCCAAAGTTCGGCCGCCGCGTCGCGAGAACATGAAAGGCGACATGGAGTCGCTCATTCACCACTTCAAATTGATGACCGAGGGTTACTGTGTGCCCGAGGGCGAGACTTACGCCGCGGTCGAAGCGCCGAAGGGGGAGTTCGGGATCTATCTGGTGTCGGACGGCGCCAACAAGCCCTATCGCCTCAAGTGCCGCGCGCCAGGTTTCCCGCATCTCGCGTCGCTCGAGGAGATGGTCAAAGGCCACATGCTGGCCGATGTCGTTGCGGTGATTGGTACGCAGGACATCGTTTTTGGAGAAATTGATCGATGAGCGCTCCCCATCAGGTAACGACCAGTGATGGTCGAGTGTTCGAACCGGGCGATGGTCCTAATGTCTCGTTGCTGAGTGAGCATACGCGCCATGAAATAGATGGCTGGATTGCGCGCTTTCCAGAGGGGCGTCAGCGCTCGGCTACGCTCTCCGCCTTGCGTTTCGCGCAGGAGCAAAACCAAGGATTTTTGACGCCTGCGCTGATGGATGCCGTCGCCGAGTATTTGCGACTACCGTCGATCCAGGTCTACGAAGTAGCCACGTTTTATTCGATGTTCGAGACGCATGAGTGCGGTCGGCATCACGTGAGCGTCTGCACCAACATCAGCTGCTGGCTCAACGGTGGTGAGGACATCCTCGCGCACTGCGAGCGCAAGCTCGGCATCAAAGTCGGTGAGAGCACCCCCGACAAGCGCATCTTTTTGAAGAAGGAAGAAGAGTGTCTGGCCGCGTGCACCGGCGCTCCCATGATGATGGTCGATCACGAATTCCACGAATTCTTGACGCCCGAAAAAGTCGACAAGATCCTGGATGACTTGAAATGACTGCATACGACACCTGGCGCGATCGCATGAATCTGGTGGTGTTCGAGCCGCTCGGCCTCGAGCGCCCGTGGACACTGGAGAGCTACCTCAAGATCGGCGGTTATTCATCGTGGAAGAAAATCCTCGCCGGTGAAATCACGCGCGAGCAGGTCATCGAAGCGGTCAAGGCGAGCGGCCTGCGCGGTCGCGGTGGCGCAGGCTTTCCGACCGGCACCAAGTGGTCGTTCATGCCGCGCAACGCACCTATCCAAAAATACGCCGTCTGTAACTCGGACGAGAGCGAGCCTGGTACCTGTCACGATCGCGACATCCTGCGTTTCAATCCGCACTCGCTCGTCGAGGGTATGGCGATCGGTGCTTATGCGATGGGTGCCACTGTTGGCTACAACTACATCCGCGGAGAGTTTTTAGGTGAGCCCGTGCCGCGCTTCGAAGCGGCTGTGAAAGAGGCGTACGAGGCGGGTCTGCTCGGCAAGAACGTGCAGGGTTCGGGTATCGACTTCGATCTCTATACGTTCGTGGGGGCGGGCGCGTACATCTGTGGCGAAGAGACCGCGCTGCTCGAGTCGCTCGAGGGTAAGCAAGGTAAACCTCGTTTCAAGCCGCCGTTCCCTGCGGCCTTTGGTTTGTACGGCAAGCCGACGACCATCAACAACACGCAGAGCTATGCCTCTGTGCCGACGATCCTGCGTAAGGGGCCCGAGTGGTTTGCGCAGCTCGGGACGACCAATGCCGGTGGCACGGTGATCTTCTCGGTGTCGGGGCACGTCAATAAACCGGGCAACTACGAGTTGCCGCTCGGCATCGCATTCAAAGATTTGCTCGAGATCGCAGGCGGCGTCCGCGGTGGACGCAAGCTGAAGGCCGTCATCCCGGGCGGATCCTCGGTCAAGGTGGTACCGGGCGACGTCATGATGGGCGTCAACATGGATTACGACTCACTTCGAGCGGTCGGATCATCGGTGGGTTCGGCGGCCGTGATCGTCATGGACGAAACGACCTGCATGGTGCGTGCACTCGAGCGTATTTCGCGCTTCTACAAGTCCGAGTCGTGTGGCCAATGCACGCCCTGTCGCGAAGGCACGGGTTGGTTGAACCGGGTGCTCAAGCGCATCGTGGATGGGCAGGGTCGCATGGAAGACCTGCAATTGTTGATCGACGTCGCCAACCGCATCGAAGGGCACACCATCTGCGCGTTGGGTGATGCGGCGGCTTGGCCGGTACAGAGCTTCGTCACGAAGTTCCGTCATGAATTCGAATACATGATCCAGCACGGTGGCCGCAGCCTCGTGGATGGAACCAAGGAGGCGGCGTAAGCCGCGCGCGGGAAGATGGCAGCGAATCCGCAGGACGATTTCGTCAACGTCGAAGTTGACGGCAAGCCGGTCAAGGCGCGTAAAGGCGCGATGATCATTCATGTCACGGATGCGCACGACGCGTACGTGCCGCGTTTCTGTTACCACGACAAGTTGCCGGTGGCAGCGAACTGCCGCATGTGCCTCGTCGAAGTCGAAAAGGCGCCGAAGCCTTTGCCGGCCTGCGCAACGCCGGTCGCCGAGGGCATGAAGATCTTCACCAAGTCGAAGGTCGCCATCGGTGCGCAGAAAGCCACGATGGAATTCCTGCTCATCAACCATCCGCTCGATTGCCCAATTTGTGACCAGGGTGGCGAGTGCGAGTTGCAGGATCTCGCGATGGGTTTTGGTCGCGACATCGCACGCTTCAACGAGCGTAAGCGCGTCGTCAAGGATAAGAACCTAGGCCCGCTCGTCTCAACCGACATGACGCGTTGCATCCATTGCACGCGCTGCGTCCGCTTTGGTCAGGAGATTGCCGGTATTCCCGAGCTCGGCACGACCGGTCGTGGCGAGAACATGGAGATCGGCACTTACATCGAAAAGAGTGTGGATCACGAGCTCTCGGGCAACATCATCGACTTGTGCCCGGTCGGCGCCTTGAACTCGAAACCGTTCCGCTACCAGGGGCGCTCGTGGGAGATGTCGCAGGTGCCGTTCGTGGCGCCGCACGATGGCCTCGGTAGCAACCTCTTCGGACACGTGCTGCGAGGCAAGCTTAAGCGCGTCGTGCCGCGAGCCAATGACGATGTCAACGAGACTTGGATCTCCGATCGCGATCGTTATAGCTACGAAGGTGTGCACGCCGACGATCGACTTGCGAAGCCCATGCTCAAGCAAGATGGGCAATGGCAGGAAGTCTCGTGGGAAGTGGCGCTACAGGCGGCCGCTCGCGGCTTGAAGGCTGCCGGTCACAACCTCGGCACGTTGATCCATCCGTCCTCTACGACGGAAGAGGCTTATCTCGCTGCGAAGCTCACGCGTGCCTTGGGTTCGTCGAACGTCGATCACCGTCTACGGCAGCGCGATTTTCGCGACGTTGCGGCCGACGCGAGGCAGCCGGCTTTGGGTATGCCCATTGCCGAGGTCGATGCGGTATCCGGTGCACTCGTCGTCGGTTCGAATCTGCGTGCGGAATTGCCGTTGCTCGCTCATCGACTTCGCAAAGCAGCGGTCAAGGCGGGCGCGAAGGTGGCGTTTATCGACGCCGTCGCTCGCGAATATCGGTTGCCAGTCGCCGTTCAGATTGCCTCCGAGCCTGCCCATTGGGCGCAGCAGCTAGCTGGGGTATTGACTGCCGTCATCGAGAAGACCGGCGTGCAGGTCGGCGATGCTTATTCAACTTTGCTGCGCGGTATTGCGCCGACCAGCGAGCAGCGTACGGCTGCCGAGGCCTTGCTGGCGGGCTCGAAGCGAGTTGTGTGGCTCGGTGCTCTGGCCTTGCGTCACCCTGCATGGGCGGATCTGCGCTCGTTGGCCGTTGAGATTGCGCGTGTTGCCAGTGCCACGGTTGGTGTACTCGCCGAAGGCGGTAATGCCGCGGGTGCGGCGATCGCCGGTGCCTTGCCGCATCGCGTTGCCGGCGGGTCGGCTGCAGCTGCGCTAGGTCTCAATGTCAGTGCGATGCTCGAGTCGCCGCAGCGGGCTTATCTGCTCGTCGGTGCCATCGAACCGCAGCATGATTTGGCTGCTCCAGCCGTCGCCGAGTCGGCATTCGATTCGGCAGCGTGTGTCGTTGCGTTGACGCCATACGCCTCCAAAGAATTGTTGGCGTGTGCGCACGTATTGCTGCCGATCGGCAGTTTCGCCGAGACGTCGGGCAGCTACATCAATCTCGATGGTCGCTGGCAGTCGCAGGCGGCCGTTTCAAGGTTGCCGGGCGAAGCGCGGCCGGCTTGGAAAGTGTTGCGTGTACTTGGCAATGTGCTCGAGTTGCCGGGCTTCGAGCAGGAAAGTTCCGAAGAAGTTCGTGGCGAGCTGCAGGCGCTCATCACGAGTGCCGCCGGTTCAGCAGCTCCTGCGGTCATCGTGACTCAACATATCCCGGCGATCGCGGCCGTCAGTGGCTCCGCAGATCTCGAGATCGGCGAGCTCGATGTGCCGATGTACACGATCGATGCCGTGTTGCGTCGCAGCCCGGCCCTGCAGCAAACGGTGATTGCGCGTCGCGCCACCGAGGGGGCAGGGCAGTGACGGACTTCATCCTCAACACCTGGGCCGCGTTGCCCGCCTACGTTCGCTCGACCTTTTGGATCCTGGTCGTGACGGTAGTGGTGATTCTCTCCGTCGCATTCACGACGTTGTGGGAGCGCAAGGTCATCGGCTGGATGCAGTTGCGCAAAGGACCCAATCGCGTCGGCAGCATCTTCGGCTTGGTCCCAGGAATTTTTCAGCCCTTTGCCGACGTCATCAAACTGCTGCTGAAAGAAGTCGTCATTCCGTCGGCCTCGAACAAGTGGCTATTCCGGATCGCGCCGGCGATCACGCTGGTACCGGCTTTCGCAGCTTGGGCAGTCGTACCGCTCGACCCGAATCTCGTTATTGCGGATATCGACGCCGGATTGCTCTATGTGCTGTCGCTGACGTCGGTCGGCGTCTACGGCGTCATCCTCGCTGGTTGGGCGGCGAACTCCAAGTACGCGTTTCTGGGCGCGATGCGTTCGGCCGCACAGGTGGTCGCCTACGAAATCGCGATGGGCTTTGCGCTGGTGGGCGTGGTGATGGCAGCCGGAACGCTCAATCTGGGTGACATCGTCCGCGCGCAAGCCGGCGGCGTGTCGAATTGGTTTTTGATCTGGCTGTTCCCTTTATTCGTGGTCTATCTCATCGCGGGTGTAGCCGAAACCAATCGCGCGCCATTCGACGTGGCTGAAGGCGAATCTGAAATCGTCGCGGGCTTCCACGTTGAATATTCGGGTATCGCCTTCGCGCTGTTCTTCCTCGCCGAATACGCCAACATGATTCTCATCTCGGCGATGACGGCGGTGTTCTTCCTCGGCGGTTGGCTGAGCCCCTTCGAGGGCTTGTTCGGTGCGTCGCATCCACTCGGTGAGCCGGGGTTCCATTGGCTGTTCGCCAAGCTCTTTTTCTTCCTGACCTGTTTCATGTGGTATCGCG
>CAIVYV010000141.1 GCA_903910215.1 uncultured Pseudomonadota bacterium | reverse complement strand
TCTGTCGAGAAGACCGTTAAGGGCATGATGTTCCCGCGAATGCATTGCTTCCTGGGCGAGGAACTGGCGAACGTCATCGGCAAGCTTGCCCGAAACTTTGCTGCGAAAGTGGCGTACAGTATCCATGAACAGTTTTTCGCCGTCCGGAAAGGTCAGCGAGAGCGCATTCATCGCCGCGGTGCCGACGGCATCGCCACCCAGCCAATGACGCTGCGTTACGTGGCCGAGATCGAAATGGATGTCTCGTGGCTCGATCTGAATGTCGGTCTTCTGATGTCCTTTCATACTTAGACTACTGGCGTTTCGCGCCGCAGCTCATGCCGATAGGGTTTGAGCCGCTATACTGACGTGGCTCGATCACTTTCGTCGAGTGCTTTGCCGCGAGTTTTCACGATCATGACTGATCAGGCGTCCTATGTTCCCCCGAAAGTCTGGAGCTGGAATCCGGGCAACGGCGGCAAGTTTGCGCACATCAATCGCCCGACGGCAGGTGCTCGGCAGGAGCAGGCGTTGCCACGCGGCGCTCATCCGCTGCAGCTCTATTCATTAGCGACGCCGAATGGCGTCAAAGTCACCGTCATGCTCGAGGAGTTATTAGCCGCAGGGTTCAGCGGTGCCGAGTACGACGCCTGGTTGATTGATATCCAGACGGGGGATCAGTTCGGCAGCGGCTTCGTGTCGGTCAACCCCAACTCCAAAATTCCAGCCTTGCTGGATGTGAGTGGCGCCGAGCCGATTCGGGTTTTCGAGTCCGGGGCGATCCTGCTGTATTTGGCAGAGAAGTTTGGTTGCTTCGTGCCAACCCTGGAGCAGGCCGCAAGTCGGGCCGAATGCTTGTCTTGGCTGTTCTGGCAAATGAGTTCGGCGCCGTACTTGGGCGGCGGATTCGGACATTTCTACGCTTACGCCCCACAGAAGTGGCAATACCCGATCGATCGTTACGCGATGGAGGTTAAGCGTCAGCTGGACGTGCTGGATCAGCACCTTGCGAAACGACGGTATCTTTGCGATGAGGCCTACACGATCGCCGATATCGCGATATTTCCCTGGTACGGCGCGCTCGTGCTCGGCGAGCAATACGGCGCGGCGGAGTTTCTGGACGTGGCAAGTTATCGGCACGTGATTCGCTGGGCCAATGAAATCCTGTCACGACCTGCTGTGCAGCGCGGGCGGCGCGTGAATCGTAGTTGGGGTCCTGAAGAGTTACGCGTGCCCGAGCGACACTCTGCTGCCGATATTTCCTAATTCACGGTCACCGGTACGCCATTCAACGCTGCGTTCCCACATAGCGCATCGAGATAGCGCTCGTCGGTGAGGTCGTTGGCGCTGACGCCCGGATGGGTGCGGGCGATATCGAGTTGGATTCCGTCGCGATCATGCCCCCAGCCGTGCGGCAGGCTGACGACGCCCGGTGCGATCTCGTCGCTGACTTCGAGTTCGATACGGACGGATCCCGTGCGCGATGTCACTGTCACGAGACAGCCGCTCTCGAGTTGGCGTGCTGTGGCGTCGGTCGGATGCATCAAGAGAGTGCAGCGGTTTGGGCCTTTGATGAACCGTCGACTGTTGTGCAGCCAGGAGTTATTGGTGCGTAGGTCGCGTCGGCCGATCAAACTTAGCGTGAGCGATGCCGGCGGCGTTTCGCGGACGTTGTTTTCGAGCCTCTCCAAGTCGTTTCGCAATACCGGCGGCACCAGCTGGATAGTTTTGTTGCGCGTGAAGAGACGATCGGGCAGACAGGGCTGCAAAGGACCAAGATCGATACCGTGAGGCGACGCGGCCACCTTCGCCAACGTGAGCCCAGCTCCGAAGGGATTCCAGCCAGAGCCGTACGGCCCAAAGCGCAGACCAAGCGCGAGCGCGCGCTGCGGCGTCAGCCAGCGAGATCGCAGTCTGTCGAGCCACGGGCGTTGTCGTGATCGATCAGCCGCTTCGATGTGTCGAACGAGCTGATCAAAGATTTGCCAGTCGTGCATCGAGCCGGGGTCAGGTTCCAGCAACGCCGAGGAATATTTTGTCGTATTGCGAATGGCGAGCGCATGAAAGATTAAGTCGTAATGGTCTCTTTCGAGACCGAAGGTGGGCGGCAAGATATAGTGGGCGTGACGCGTGGTCTCGTTGATGTAGATATCGACGGAAACCATGAAATCGAGCTGTGCGAGCGCTTGGTCGAGTTGGCGGCCGTTGGGTGTGGAGAGAACGGGATTGCCTGCGGCCGTCACAAGCGCTTTTATTTGACCCTCACCCGGAGTGAGGATTTCTTCGGCAAGCGCAGCTACAGGAAACTCGCCGCCAAACTCTGGTAATGCACGCACTCGGGTGCGCCTGCGATCGTAGGATCCGCGCTGCCCCATCGCGCTCGACAGGCCGAGCGCATCGAAAGCGGGACGGGTGAACATGGCCCCGCCTGGCCGATCGAGATTGCCGGTTACGATGTTCAGCGCCTGTATCAACCACTGACACAGCGCGCCGAACGCTTGCGTCGAGACGCCCATGCGTCCGTAGCAGACGGCACTATCTGATTTCGCAAAGCGACGGGCGAGATCTCTTATATCTGCCGCAGCTATCTGCGTATGAGCGGCTGCACGTTCCGGTGTGAAAGCGGCCACCGTAGTTCGTAGCTCATCCAGTCCCGTCGTGAATGTCTCGAGACGACCAAGCTTCTCCAGTCTCTCTGTAAAAATGACTTGCAGCATCGCGAGGAGCAGCCAAGCGTCAGTGCCCGGCTTGATGAATAGATGCTGATCAGCCATGTCAGCAGTCTCGGTACGCCGCGGATCAACCACGATGAGCTGGCCGTTACGACCTCGCAAATCTTTGAGACGACGTGCGATATCTGGGGCGGTCATCAAGCTGCCGTTCGAGACGAGCGGATTACCGCCGATCACGAGCAGGAATTGCGTTCTGTCGATATCGGGAATCGGCAACAGGAGTTGATGCCCGAATAGCTGCAGTGCCGCGAAATGATGCGGCAGCTGATCGACGGACGTCGCCGAATAGCGATGAATGCTGCGCAGCGAGCGGGCGAGTGCTGCGCCACCAAGCAAGGCGCTGTAGCTGTGTACCTGCGGATTGCCGAAGTAAGTGGCGACGACGTTTCGGCCGTGCTCGCGTTGCAGGCCGGTGAGTCGGGTTGCGATATCGCGGAAAGCATCGCTCCAACTGACGCGAACCCATCCATCGGCTGTGCGCTTGACGGGATGGCGCAGTCGGTTGGGATCTTCGTGAACATCCTTGAGTCCGAGCGCCTTGGGGCAGATATGCCCACGGCTGAAGGGGTCCTGTTCGTCGCCCTTGATCGAGACGATTTGCCCGTCGCGGGTTTCGACGACTACGCCGCACATGGCCTCGCACAGATGGCAATTCCGATGATGCATGCGCGGCAGTCTACGCCGGGATGGTTCAGAATGGGGCCATGCTTCGATATGTCTGGTTGCTGTCGGTGCCGTTGTTGTTGGGGTGTGAGCGCGCTGGGTCCCCGCCGCTGCAGGGTGCTGCGAGTCCAATGGCGTGCAACGGCGCTCTTGCTGTCGGCAAGCAAGTTCGGATCGAGGGCGGTCGCGTGTCGCGCGGAGGCGTCGTATTCCGCGATGAGGAGAAGGTGGGCGGTGAGGGTGAGGTCAATGCCTTCGAGATCGATGCCACCGAAGTGACGAACGCGCAGTTTGCCGAGTTCGTGCAGGCGACCGGTTATGTGACGGTCGCCGAGCGACCGGGCCCGGATGGCCAGCCGCTCGGCGCGGCCGTGTTCGATCGAGCTAGCGGGCAGTGGCGTATCGATCCGCGTGCCCATTGGCGATCGCCCATGGGCGAGGGTTCGGCGACGAAGCATGACGAGCCCGTAGTGGCCGTGGCGTATGAAGATGCGGCGGCCTACGCGGCTTGGCGTGGCCGTCGTTTGCCGACCGAGCTGGAGTGGGAGCGTGCCGCTCGCGGCAGCTCAGCGGTGCCTGCGGACATGGAGGCTGAGCGCCGCGATCCGCAGGGGCGTTGGCTCGCGAATAGTTGGCAAGGCTCTTTCCCGGCGCTCGATACCGCAGACGATGGTTACGGCGGTGTCGCCTCTGTGGCGTGCTTTGCCCCTAAT
>CAIVYV010000140.1 GCA_903910215.1 uncultured Pseudomonadota bacterium | reverse complement strand
GGTCCAGGGTCGTTGTCTTGCGACGCTGATAACTTCTTCATTTCTTCTTGCCACACCTCCAAGGGGTCCAGACCACCATTTCTGGGCGTCACGGGCGGTACCACACCCCGCAACGCGCGCGAAAAGTAAGGCACAACTTCGGCGAGTGCAATACCTTGAGCGAAAATTTTCCGACCGCACTTTCCGAGCACTAGGATGAGCAATGCCCGAGCCGCAAGATTCAGTACCGACACTCGCCAGTTTCAGGCCCGCGCTGCGGGCTTTGGTGTGGGGTGCGAGCGGCGGAATTGGTGGTGCGTTCGTGGCTGCGCTCGAGGCGAATCCGCGCGTTGCAGCGGTCATGGCGGCATCGCGCAAGGCGGCGGCGCCATGGTGTTTCGACTTGGAAGATGAGGGCTCCATCGAGGCGGTGGCTCAAGCTGCAGCCGCTGAGGGGCCTATTGATCTGGTGCTGGTCGCGACCGGGGTGCTGCTACCGAACCCCGAGAAGAGCTGGCGGCAACTGGACCCCGGCGTGTTAAGCCGGGCCTACGCGATCAACGCCATCGGGCCTGCTCTGATCGCCAAGCACACGCTCGGCTTGCTCCGCCGAGATGCCAAGTCCGCCTTCGCCTGTATCTCGGCTCGGGTGGGATCGATCGAAGACAATCGTCTTGGCGGCTGGCATGCGTATCGTGCTTCCAAAGCCGCGCTCGACATGCTGGTGCGAAATCTCGCGATCGAGCTGCGGCAACGCAATCCGCAGGCATTGTGTGTGGCGCTGCATCCAGGCACGGTCGATACTGGCTTGTCGCGACCCTTCCAGTCGGCGGTCGATCCGAACAAGTTGCAGACGCCTGCCGATTCGGCGCGACGGATGTTGGTGACGCTCGATGGGCTCAAGTCCACCGATACCGGCAAGCTCTGGGCCTACGACGGGACGCCTATTCCGTTTTGATCAACCCAAGTTGGGTTAGCGAAGGCGGTTGAGGCCCGGGATGCGATCGAATCCTGGATCGAAGCTCAACACGGTATCGATTTGCTGTTGCTGCATCGAGGCGACGTGGATCGCCGTGCGCACGGGCAGCATTGGATACTGCAGCACGAGCTGCTTGGCGAGATCGACGGTCTCGCGCCCGACCGGCAGGACCTCATCGACCACACCGAGCAACGCATCGAGGGCGTATTGCACATAGCCGCGTCGTTCGAGCGTGTGATAGCGATGGAGGATCTCGTTCATCGCTTCGGCATCGGTGACGAGGCGGGTGCGCGCAGTGACGAGCGCCTCGAGGCGTCGCTGCGCATCCACCTTGTTGGGGTGCGCGGCACCGACGAGATACATCGGCACATTGGCGTCGATGAAGACCATCAATAACCGCTCCCTTCGGTTGAGCCGCGATAACCGCGCTCGACTTCCCCGGTCACGCGCTCGATCTGCCCGGTCGGTCCGGTGTGTCTGACAGCGGCTCGGATGACATCCAGCTTGCGATCGATGTCTGCCGAGGATTCGCGGCGGCGTGCCGCGCTGACGGCTTGTCGCACCCAGTCGGCCACGCTTAAGCCGCTGGCCGCTGCCGCCTCCTGCAGGGCGACGTATTCCGCGTCGTCAAACAGAACCTGGAGTCGCTTTGTCATATGCATGAGTCTATATGACTCATGTCAATGAGTAAAATTGGACGATTTTCGTTTAATGCGGGAAATAGGCTGGGTATAGTCAATTCCGCGTGACGCCCAGCAGGAGTGCAACATGCATTCGCCCGAAGAAACCGCCTTTGTCCCATCCCCCGCCACCACCCGTCCGGGCAAGCAGGGCTTGTATGATCCGGCCAACGAGCACGACGCCTGTGGCTTCGGTTTCGTCGCGGATATCCAGGGGCGCAAATCGAACGCCATCCTGCGTAACGCCATCGAGGTTCTGAAGAACCTAGACCATCGTGGCGCCTGCGGTTGCGAGGTCAACACGGGCGACGGCGCCGGCGTTTTGATGCAGATGCCGCACGGCTTTCTTAAGGATGCCGCCAAGGATGCCCACATCACCTTGCCGGAGCCCGGACGCTACGC
>CAIVYV010000139.1 GCA_903910215.1 uncultured Pseudomonadota bacterium | reverse complement strand
GCTCTTCGAGTCCTTCGAACTCCGCCAATGACAACAATCGATTCCGATCGGCGAACCAAGCGAGCGCGGTTTCGCAAAGCGTGATGCCAGAATCGCAAAAATGCTCCTTGGCGACCCTCGCGCGCTGCTCCTGCGGCCACTCGGGAAAACACCAGCGAAGATTTCGATCGACCACCGCTTTCTGCGGCAGAGGCAATTTATAGATGAGTTCGCCCACTTTGGTGCCGAAGCGCAGCAGCTTTGGGTAATCCCACCGCGCCAATCGACGCAGCAGCAGCAAGGCCGCCCAGAGCGGCCAATATGCTGGCAAAAGAAAGCGCGGCCGTATCAAGCGGATCTCACTGTCGACTGCAGCGCTGCAAGCCGCTCGCTCTGGCGACGCAGCATCGGGCCGAATTGGTGTCGATCGAAAAACTCATCGAGGGCGGCCCTGTTCGGCTGAGCGAGTCGCAAATCTTCGCGCGTGGCCTCGATGGGGGCATCGCGAACGATCTCGGTCAGACGGCGCGCCAGGAAGGCAGCGTCACGATGTGTCAGCAATTTCTCGGGCAGCTTCGAGGCACCGCGGATAGGTAGTCGCGCCACCAAATCGAGATTGTCATAGAGCTCTTCGAGTGAGACGAATTCTTTGAGTAATGCCGCCGCCGTCTTGGGGCCAACACCCGGCACGCCCTTGATGTTGTCCACGGCATCGCCTGTCAAAGCAAGGTAATCAGCGTAACGCTCAGGTGCGACGCCGAAGTGAGCTTCGATGTCGTCATACTGCAGCCGCAAGTTCTCAGTGTAGTTCCAGTAGGTATCGCCCTCGCAGATCAACTGCGCGAGATCCTTATCGCGCGTGACCACGGTTGAGGCGATACCCTCTCGGCGCAATTTCGCATGCAGCGTCCCGATGATGTCGTCGGCTTCATACTCGCCGCTGCCGAAATGGGCGACACCGAGATGACGACAGAACTCCCGGCATCCCTCGAACTGCAGCTTGAGATCCGGCGGCGCCGGTTCGCGATTGGCTTTGTAGCTCGGATCGATCCGATTGCGAAATGACGTGGTCAAACTCTCGTCGAATGCCACCGCAAGATAGCTCGGCTTCGCGCGCTCGATGAGATCGCCTAAGAATCGTGCGAAACCGAACACGGCGTGCGCGGAATTACCGTCGCGATCGACCATGTCGGGCGGCATTGAGTAATACGCACGAAATATATAGACCGACGCGTCGACGAGGTGAATCAAGAAGTTTGGCCTTGAGAGAACTTCAGTTGACGAGGGTCAGCTGAAGAATTGACGAATGCGGCCGTGCAAAGGACTGCTTCGAGGGAAGTGGGCCAGTAGATATTCCATCTGGTCGAAAAGCACTCGACGGCCCTTCAGGAAGATGTATTCAGCGTAGGTCGGCGTGAACGGCACGGCGAGCAACTGCATCTTGGCTTGTTCAGGCGTGCGCCAAGCCTTGAAGTTGTTGCAGCGACGGCAAGCCGTGACCACGTTGGTCCAAACGTCACGCCCGCCTTGCGAAAACGGGCGCACATGATCGCGAGACAGCTCGCGCGTCTGGAACCGCTGCCCGCAATAGAGGCAAAGATAGGCGTCACGCCGAAACAAAGTTTGGTTGTTTAGCGGCGGGACGTAATCCTGGCGCAGATGGCCGGGGTTACCACTCTGGCCTCGGGTGGCGATGATCGAGTTGACCTCGAGCACCGTCCGCTGGCCCGTCAGCGCGTTAGTGCCGCCGTAAAGCCGAATGATTGGGGTGCCACAGGTGTAGGCAACCTGTTCCTGATGATAGAGCCGGGCAGCCTCGCGATAGTCGATCCATTCGAGCGGCATGCCTGAAACGTCGGTGCGCAGCACCGGCTGTTGCAGACTCACCCCTTCGGCAGGGCGGGCAACGATGCGCAGGTCCTCATGATCGGCAGCACTCATCGGTTCCTTAAGATAGGCAGTCCGGCGACGAGATTCAACGGCAAAAACGTGAACGTCGTATCATCCGGCCTGCCCGCTGCGACCCTGAGGTTCCCATGTCGTTGACCATCGGTATTCCGCGTGAGATCTATCCCGGCGAAAAGCGCGTCGCCGCCGTTCCGGATGTCGTCGAGAAATGGCGCAAACTGGGTTTCGCGGTCGCCGTCGAATCGAGCGCGGGTGCGCTCGCCAACTTTGCGGACGACACCTACATCGCTGCGGGCGCCACGGTCGCTGGCAACGCCGAGGCACTCTTTGCCCAGGCGGACGTCATCCTCAAAGTTCGCGCTCCAACAAGTGCCGAAGTGGCCGCGATGCGCCCAGGCACGACCATCATCAGCTTCATCTGGCCGGCCCAGAACCCACAATTGATGCAGGAGATGGCCGCGAGGCAGCTGACCGTGCTCGCCATGGACAGCGTGCCGCGCATCTCGCGAGCGCAAAAGATGGATGCCCTCTCTTCGATGGCCAATATCGCGGGCTATCGTGCCGTCATCGAGGCGGCGCATCACTTCGGGCGCTTCTTCACGGGTCAAATCACGGCCGCGGGCAAGGTGCCCCCCGCTAAAGTGTTCGTCATTGGTGCTGGCGTTGCAGGTCTCGCCGCACTCGGTGCGGCGGTGGGCTTGGGTGCCATCGTGCGCGCCAACGACACGCGGCCGGAAGTCGCCGATCAGGTTAAATCGATGGGTGCGGAATTCGTCCCCGTCGACTATCAGGAAGAAGGTAGCGGCGTGGGCGGCTATGCCAAGGTGATGAGCGAGGGCTTCCAGCTCGCGCAGCGCGCCACCTTCGCCAAGCAAGCGGCCGACGTCGATATCATCATCACGACCGCGCTCATTCCGGGCAAACCGGCGCCGAAATTGATCACCGCAGAGATGGTGAAATCGATGCGCCCCGGCAGCGTGATCGTTGATCTGGCCGCCGAACAAGGCGGCAACTGCGAACTCACTGTGCCGGGTGAGGTCGTAGTGCGCGAAGGCGTCACCATCATCGGCTACACCGATCTACCGAGCCGACTCGCCAAGCAAGCCTCCACACTCTACGCCACCAACTTGCTGCGACTGATCGAGGAGCTCTGCAAAACCAAGGACGGCCGCATCGACGTCAACTTCGATGACGAGGCAATTCGCGGTGCCACCGTGATCAAGCAAGGCGAGATCACTTGGCCGCCACCACCACCGCGCCTCTCGGTTGCACCCCCTGCCACGAAAGCAGCTGCGCCATCGGCACCGCCGACACCCGCTACCAAAAAATCCTCACACGGACACGGCGGTGGTGGCGAGCCGATGTCGGGCAAAGCACTTGCCGGGGTGTTTGGTGTCAGCGCCGTGCTCTTTTGGTTGGTCGGCGCTTATGCGCCACCCTCATTCGTCGCACACTTCACGGTGTTCGTGCTCGCTTGCTTCATTGGCTATATGGTCATCTGGAACGTATCGCCCTCGTTGCATACACCACTGATGAGCGTGACCAACGCTATCTCGAGCATCATCGCAGTCGGTGCACTCGTACAGGTCGCTCCGCCTCTCACCGATGCCGGCGGCGACAGACCCAATGAATTGATTTTGGGTCTCGCTATCACGGCGCTCACGCTCACCGCCATCAACATGTTCGGCGGCTTCGCGGTCACGCGACGCATGCTGGCGATGTTCCGCAAATAAGAGGCCACGGACATGTCGGAAAATCTCGCAACCGTCGCCTACATCGGCGCGACCATCCTCTTCATCATGAGCCTCGGCGGCTTGTCGAATGCCGAGACGTCACGACGCGGCAACTTCTACGGCATGCTCGGCATGACCATCGCCGTCGTGGCCACCGTGCTTGGACCCCGTGTTACCGCAGCCGGCCTTCCCTGGATCATCGGCTCGCTGGCCGTGGGTGGCGCCATCGGCGTTTATGCGGCGCGCAAGGTGCAGATGACGCAGATGCCAGAGCTCGTGGCTTTGATGCACAGCCTCGTCGGTCTTGCCGCCTGCCTCGTCGGCTTTGCCAGTTACGTCGACACCTCCATCGTCTACACGGGCGCCGAAAAAGCGATCCACGAAGTCGAGATCTACATCGGTATCCTGATCGGCGCGGTGACTTTCTCGGGTTCGATCATCGCCTTCGGCAAGCTCTCCGGGAAAATCGGTGGCAAGCCGCTGCTGCTACCCGCGCGGCACTGGCTCAACCTAATCGCACTGCTCGCAGTGATCTGGTTTGGCGCCGAATTCTTAGCGGCACACGATGTCGATGCCGGCATGCTGCCGCTCGCCATCATGACGATCATTGCGCTGCTCTTTGGCATCCATATGGTGATGGCGATCGGTGGCGCCGATATGCCGGTGGTCGTCTCGATGCTCAACAGCTACTCGGGTTGGGCGGCGGCGGCGACTGGCTTCATGCTCGCTAACGATCTTTTGATCGTGACCGGCGCCCTCGTCGGCTCTTCCGGCGCGATCCTCTCGTACATCATGTGCCGCGCGATGAATCGCAACTTCATCAGCGTGATCGCCGGTGGATTCGGCACGGGCGGTGGTTCGACGCCTACAACCGTCGCTGGCGAACAACCCGCCGGTGAAGTAGTCGCCGTCAGCGCTGTTGAAACCGCCGAGCTGCTGCGCTCAGCCAAGAATGTGATCATCGTGCCGGGCTACGGTATGGCGGTCGCTCAAGCGCAGCACACGGTCTATGAAATCACCAAACTGCTGCGCGAGAAGGGCGTGAACGTGCGCTTTGGCATTCACCCGGTCGCAGGTCGCATGCCGGGGCACATGAATGTGCTGCTCGCCGAAGCCAAAGTGCCCTATGACATCGTGCTCGAGATGGACGAAATCAACGACGATTTCCCGGATACCGATGTTTCGATGGTGATCGGTGCAAACGACATCGTGAATCCGGCGGCCGAGGATGATCCGAACAGCCCCATCGCCGGCATGCCAGTGCTACAAGTGTGGAAATCGAAGACCTCGATCGTCATGAAGCGTTCGATGGCATCGGGCTATGCGGGTGTCGATAATCCGCTTTTCTTCCGCGAGAACAACCGTATGCTGTTCGGCGACGCCAAGAAAATGCTCGATGAGGTCTTGGTCGCTTTGAAGACTTGAGGTCATCACTTCGAGGAGTGCCACCCATCATGAATGGGTTTGCGAAAGGATTCGCTTTCCTGCTGATGTCCGCATCGACGCTCGCACCGTCGATCGGCATGGCTGTTCCGCAGGAACTGCCCGTCTCGAATGCAACGCTCGAGATCGCGGTCGACGCTGACAACGTTGTCATCGACGACCCGGTCGTCGAGGAAGTCACCGTCGTTGGCGAAGCCGCGGGGCCTGGACTCTGGAAGGTACGCAACGGCGATAACACGCTCTATATCCTCGGCACCTTGAGCCCACTGCCTAAGAAATTGGAATGGCGCTCACGCGAAGTGGAGCGGGTGCTCACGCGCGCAGATCGACTCATCCCGGCAAGCAGCAAGGTCGATGCTGACATCGGCCCGATCTCGGCAGTGCAGCTCTATTTTCAGTATCGAAAGCTGCGCGGCAACGAAGACAAGCAGTCTTTGCAGGCGATTCTTCCGCCAGATCTTTATGCCCGCTTCGAAAAGTTGCGTCAAAAGTATGCGCCGCGCGATACCGACATGCAGAAGCGCCGCCCCGTACTCGCGGCTGGCGAGTTGTGGCGCGAAGCCATCTCGCGCAGTGGCCTGACCTCACGCAACGACGTGAACAAAGCCGTCGAAAAATTGGCCCGCAAGAACAAGGTGAAGATCGTGCAGCCCGAACTGCGCATTGACGATCCGAAAGCCACCTTGGCCGAGGTGGCGCGTATTCCGCGCGACGCGGAACTCGCCTGCATGAGGTCTACGCTCGATCGCCTCGAATACGATCTCGCACTCGCGCGTCAGCGTGCCGAAGACTGGTCGCTGGGAGATATCGCCGGGCTACGCTCCTCGAACGCCCTGGCTCAGCAGGAGACCTGCTGGTCGGCACTCATGCAAAGCCCGAGGGTTGCCGATATCCGGCGTCAATTCGACGAGCAATGGCTGAAGCTCGTTTACGACTCGCTCGAAAATCACTCGATTTCTTTGGCGGTGGTGCCGATCACCGAACTTTTCAAGAAGAACGGCGTGCTCGATCTACTGCGCTCGCGGGGCTATCGCGTCGAAGAGCCTTGAATCAAGGGGGGGGGGGAGAACGACCCAAGATCTGATCGAGCAAGCCGTTGAGATCACCCAACATCTGCATGGCGCGCGGCGTCGGGGCAACGGCCTTTTCGCGGCGATCGCCACGGACACCCGGAGCGACCTCGATCAACTCGAGACGCTCGAGCCGATGAATCAGTTTGCGGCAACTGCACGCACCGCCAAAGCCCATTTGTTGATAGAGATGGACCAACTCGGAAATCGAGATCGCCTTGTGCTGGGCGATTAACAAGACAGCGGGTGCGAGACCGACCAGTTTCATATGGGAACAATAACTGTAGCAAATTTAGTTGCAAAGAAAAGCCGGTCGTTTTCGACGCGTCGAGGCTATCTAGCCGACGCAGACCCAGCGAGCCGAGTTAGATTCAAATCGGTAGTTTTTGCAGCTGCGTCTGGAGTTCGCGCAGCAGCTGTCGCGACTCGTCGGTGAGGTAGACCGACTTCTCGCGTCGATC
>CAIVYV010000138.1 GCA_903910215.1 uncultured Pseudomonadota bacterium | reverse complement strand
GCCTTCATCGGTGCCGAAGTGCGTGCAGGCGACATCCTCGTCGGTAAGGTCACCCCGAAGGGTGAGACGCAGCTGACGCCGGAAGAGAAGCTGCTGCGCGCGATCTTCGGTGAGAAGGCGAGCGACGTGAAGGATACCTCGCTGCGCGTGCCGCCCGGTATGGATGGCACGGTCATCGACGTGCGTGTCTTCACGCGTGATGGCGTTGAGAAGGACGCTCGCGCCTTGTCGATCGAAAAGGCTGAAATCGAGCGCGTCCGCAAGGACTTCGGTGACCAGCAGCGCATCCTCGAAGACGACATGTTCCAGCGCGTGCGCGGAATGTTGATCGGCAAGGTGGCCGCTGGCGGCCCCGCTAAGCTCAAGTCGGGCACGAAGATCACCGAGGAATATCTCGATGGTCTGCAGCGAGACCAGTGGTTCGAAATTCGTCTCGATGACGAAGAGGCCAACTCGCAGCTCGAAGCGACGGCCGAGCGTTTGCGCGATCAGCGCAAGATGTTCGAGGCCAAGCTCGAGAACAAGAAGGGCAAGATCACCCAGGGCGACGATCTCTCCCCGGGCGTGCTCAAGATGGTGAAGGTCTACCTCGCCGTCAAACGTCGTGTGCAGCCCGGTGACAAGATGGCCGGTCGTCACGGTAACAAGGGCGTCATCTCGACCATCGTTCCGGTGGAAGACATGCCGTACCTCGAAGACGGTACGCCGGTCGACATCGTTCTGAACCCGCTCGGCGTGCCTTCGCGCATGAACGTGGGTCAGGTGCTCGAAACGCACTTGGGCTGGGCAGCCAAGGGCTTGGGTCTCAAGATCGGTCGTATGCTCGAGCAGCAGCAAGCGGTCGGTGAGCTGCGTCAGTTTATCGGTCGTGTCTACAACGAGACCGGTGGCCAGAGTGAGCAGACCGATACGTTCACCGATCATGAGATCGTCACTCTCGCGAAGAATCTCTCGCGCGGTGTGCCGATCGCAACGCCGGTGTTCGACGGTGCAGCCGAGCGCGAGATCAAGCGCTTGCTGGAACTCGCCGATCTGCCGCTGTCGGGTCAGACCTACCTGCATGATGGTCGTACGGGCGAACGCTTCGAGCGTCCGGTCACGGTTGGCTACATGTACATGCTGAAGCTCAACCACCTCGTCGACGACAAGATGCACGCCCGCTCCACGGGGCCGTACTCGCTCGTCACGCAGCAGCCGCTCGGCGGCAAGGCGCAGTTCGGTGGTCAGCGCTTCGGTGAGATGGAAGTCTGGGCGCTCGAGGCCTACGGCGCAGCGTACACGCTGCAGGAAATGCTGACGGTCAAGTCGGATGACGTGAACGGCCGCACGAAGATGTACAAGAACATCGTCGACGGCAATCACCAGATGGATGCCGGCATGCCCGAATCGTTCAACGTGCTCGTGAAGGAGATCCGCTCCCTCGCGATCAATGTCGAACTCGAACAGGATTGAGGCAAGGTGCAGTCATGAAAGATCTTTTGAAAATCTTCAAGCAGAACGCACCAGTCGAGCACTTCGACTCGATCAAGATCGGGCTTGCATCGCCCGAGATGATCAAGTCCTGGTCCTTCGGCGAGGTCAAGAAGCCAGAGACCATCAACTACCGGACTTTCAAACCGGAACGTGACGGTCTCTTCTGCGCCAAAATCTTTGGCCCCGTCAAAGACTACGAATGTCTTTGCGGTAAGTACAAGCGTCTGAAGCATCGCGGCGTCGTCTGCGAGAAGTGCGGCGTCGAGGTAACGCAGTCGAAGGTTCGTCGTGACCGTATGGGTCACATCGACCTCGCGTCGCCTGTCGCGCACATCTGGTTCCTGAAGTCGCTGCCGTCGCGCATCGGTTTGATGCTCGACATGACGCTGCGTGAAATCGAACGCGTGCTCTACTTCGAAGCCTTCGTGGTGATCGATCCGGGCATGACGCCGATGCAACGCGGTCAGTTGCTGACCGACGAAATGTACCTCGAGGCGATCGAGGAGCACGGTGACGAATTCGATGCCCGCATGGGTGCCGAGGCCGTTCACGAGCTGCTGCGTTCACTCGATTTGCAGGCCGAGGTTCTGAAGGCGCGCGAAGACATGGCGAACACGGCTTCGGAGACGAAGCTCAAGCGCCTCTCGAAGCGTTTAAAGCTCATCGAGTCGTTCATCGAGTCGGGCAACCGCCCCGAGTGGATGGTCATGACCATCCTGCCGGTGTTGCCGCCGGATCTGCGCCCGCTCGTGCCGCTCGATGGCGGTCGCTTTGCGACTTCCGATCTCAACGATCTCTATCGTCGTGTCATCAACCGCAACAATCGTCTGCGTCGTCTGCTCGAACTCAATGCGCCGGACATCATCGTGCGCAACGAGAAGCGCATGCTGCAGGAAGCGGTCGATGCGTTGCTCGACAACGGCCGTCGCGGCCGTGCCATCACCGGCACGAACAAGCGTCCGCTGAAGTCACTCGCCGACATGATCAAAGGTAAGCAGGGCCGGTTCCGTCAGAACCTGCTCGGCAAGCGCGTCGACTACTCCGGCCGTTCGGTCATCGTGGTCGGTCCGACGCTGCGTCTGCACCAGTGCGGTCTGCCGAAGAAGATGGCGCTCGAGCTCTTCAAGCCGTTCATCTTCCACAAGCTGCAACTGCGTGGCGACGCTTCAACCATCAAGGCCGCCAAGCGTCTCGTCGAGCGTGAGGGACCGGAAGTTTGGGACATTCTCTCCGAGGTGATCCGCGAGCATCCCGTGCTCCTCAACCGCGCCCCGACGCTGCACCGTCTCGGCATCCAGGCTTTCGAGCCGGTGTTGATCGAAGGTAAGGCGATCCAGCTGCATCCGCTCGTCTGTACGGCGTTCAACGCCGACTTCGACGGTGACCAGATGGCCGTGCACGTGCCGCTGTCGCTCGAAGCGCAGCTCGAAGCCCGTGCGCTGATGATGTCGTCGAACAACATCCTCTCGCCCGCCAACGGTGACCCGATCATCGTGCCGTCGCAGGACGTGGTGCTCGGTCTCTACTACATGACTCGCGAGCGCGTTGGTGCGCAGGGCGAGGGCATGATGTTCGCGGACGTCGGCGAGGTGCATCGCGCCTACGAGACTCGTCAGGTTCACCTGCAAGCGCGCATCAGCGTGCGCATCAACGAGACGGTCATCGAGAATGGTGAGTGGATCGAGCGTCGTCGTCTCGTAAAGACGACGGTTGGTCGTGCGCTGCTCTCCGAAGTACTGCCCGCTGGCATGTCGTTCGATGTCATCAACCAGGACATGACGAAGAAGGCGATCTCGGCAACGATCAACGCCTGCTACCGTATCCTCGGTCTGAAGGACACCGTGATCTTCGCCGATCGCGTGATGTACACCGGCTTTCACTACGCCACGCGTGCGTCGGTATCGTTCGGTATCGACGACATCGTGATCCCGGAACAGAAGGTCAAGATCGTGGCCTCGGCGGATCGCGAAGTGAAGGAGATCCAGGAGCAGTACGCCTCCGGTCTCGTCACCAACGGTGAGCGCTACAACAAGGTCGTCGACATCTGGTCACGCGCTAACGACCAAGTCGCCAAGGCGATGATGGATAAGCTCGGCACCGAAGAGGCTGTCGACAGCAAGGGTCAGAAACAGCGTCAGAAGTCGTTCAACTCGATCTTCATGATGGCGGACTCCGGCGCGCGTGGTAGCGCCGCGCAGATTCGTCAGCTCGCTGGTATGCGTGGTCTTATGGCCAAGCCTGACGGCTCGATCATCGAGACGCCGATCACCGCGAACTTCCGCGAAGGCCTGAACGTTCTGCAGTACTTCATCTCGACCCACGGCGCTCGTAAGGGTCTTGCCGATACGGCGTTGAAGACCGCGAACTCGGGTTACCTGACGCGTCGTCTCGTCGACGTCGCCCAGGATCTCGTCGTCACGGAAGTCGATTGCGGTACGAAGAATGGCGTGATGGTCACGCCGCTCGTCGAAGGTGGTGACGTCGTCGAAGGTCTCGGTGAGCGTGTGCTCGGCCGCGTCATCGTCGAAGACGTGCTGCGTCCGGGTGGCAAGGGTGCCGTTCTGATGGAAGCCGGCACGCTCATCGATGAGCATCTGGTACGCGTGCTTGAGCAGCACGGCGTCGATCAGGTCAAGGTTCGTTCGCCCATCACTTGCGACACGCGTTACGGCGTGTGTGCGACCTGCTACGGTCGTGACCTCGCGCGTGGTCGCATCATCAACATCGGCGAAGCAGTCGGTGTGATGGCAGCTCAATCGATCGGCGAGCCGGGTACCCAGCTCACGATGCGTACCTTCCACATCGGTGGTGCGGCATCGCGAGCGGCAGCGACCTCGAGCGTCGAAGTGCGCAACAAGGGCACGCTGCGCTTCCATAACGTGAAGACGGTCTCGCACGAGAAGGGTTATCTCGTGGCCGTGTCGCGTTCGGGTGAGATCGGCGTGGTCGATGAATTCGGTCGCGAGCGTGAGCGCTACAAGATCCCCTACGGTGCGCAGATCAACAGCACCGAAGGCACGATGGTCGAGGCCGGTCAAACGGTCGCCACCTGGGATCCGCACACCCATCCGGTCGTCACGGAAGTGGCAGGCTTCCTGAGGTTCCAGGACTTCGTCGATGGTCTCACCGTCACGCGTCAGGTCGACGAAGTGACCGGTTTGTCGTCGGTCGTCGTCATGGACGGCAGTAAGCAGCGCGGTGGCAAGGAATTGCGTCCGACCATCAAGCTCGTGAACGCGAAGGGCAAAGAAGTGCCGTTCGCGAACACCGAGATTCCGGCGGTTTACACGCTGCCGGCGGGCGCACTCATCAGCCTCGAGGACGGCGCCAAGGTGTCGGTCGGTGACGTCATCGCCCGCATCCCGCAGGAGTCGTCGAAGACCCGCGATATCACCGGCGGTCTGCCGCGTGTGGCGGATCTATTCGAGGCGCGCAAGCCGAAGGACCCGGCGATCCTCGCCGAGAAGAGCGGCACCGTGAGCTTCGGCAAGGAAACCAAGGGCAAGCGTCGTCTTGTCATCACCGAGGAGCGCGGCGAGAAGTACGAGGAGCTGATCCCGAAGTGGCGCCAGCTCAACGTCTTCGAAGGCGAGCAGGTCACCCGCGGCGAAGTCATCGCCGACGGCGAGCCGAACCCGCACGACATTCTGCGTCTGCAGGGCGTGCAGGCTTTGGCGAACTATCTCGTGCGCGAAATCCAAGACGTTTACCGTCTGCAGGGCGTGAAGATCAACGACAAGCACATCGAAGTCATCATCCGACAGATGTTGCGCAAGGCGGAGATCACCAACGCCGGCGAGACGCCGTTGCTCAAGGGTGAGCAGCTCGATCGCTCGCGCGCGCTCGATATCAACGATCGTATGGCTGCGGACAGCAAGGAGCAGGCTTCGTTTGCTCCGGTGTTGCTCGGCATCACCAAGGCGTCGCTCGCCACCGAGTCGTTCATCTCGGCGGCTTCGTTCCAAGAGACCACGCGCGTCCTCACCGAGGCGGCGGTGCGCGGCCTCAAGGACGATCTGCGCGGCTTGAAGGAAAACGTCATCGTCGGCCGGTTGATTCCGGCGGGCACGGGCTTCGCGGCTCATGCTCATCGTCGGCGCAAGGCGGACGACAGTTCTCGTGGATTCGGGGACGTCGGTGGTATCACCGGCGGAGAATCCGAGGAATCGTCCGTTGGTGAAGTAGAAAGCGCAGCGGAATGAGCATATCGTTATAACGATAGGCTAAAGTAGGCGGCGGCCGGGACGGCCGCCAGCCGAGAGAGATGATGGACGAGGATCAGGGCAGCAATCACAGTGGCGCCCCTGCAGGAACGCATCGCATGCCGCCGGGGCATCCCACCCCGGTGCGCGTGCTGTTGCGGGGTTTGGAGCTCATTCAAGTCCTCAATCGCTATGGCCCGCTCACGACAGCGGCCCTGAGCCAGCGGTTGCGCCTCGCGCGTACGACCGTCAACCGTTGCCTCGCCACCCTCGAGGCCACCGACTTCGTGGTTCGATTGCCCAACCGTCGCTATCAGCTCACGCTCAAGGCGACGATGTTGAGTCATGGTTTCGACGCCACGACAGAGCGGTTGGAACCGATCCGTCGTGCGATGCATGCTTCCTCCGCGCGTGTGCAGTGGCCGATGAGCCTGATGACGCCGCGCTTTCCCGAATTGTTCATCGAAGATTCGACCGACCGCGAGAGCGGTTTTGCGGTGGAATATTTTGAGCGCGGTATGCATGTGCCCGTACTCACGACCGCGTCGGGGCGGGCGATCATCGCCTTTTCGAGCCCACGGGTGCGCGAGACGCTGCTCGAATATCTTTGGCCGAACCGGCCAGAGGAGACGATGACCCTATGGCCTGATCGAGTAGCGCTCGATCGCGATATCGCGGCCATGCGCGAGCGTGGCTATGCGCGCGCAACACGTCCGTTGCGACTGACGGAGCAGGGTAGCATCGCGGTGCCTGTGATCGTCGACGGCGAGGCTGTCGCCGCGTTGGCAGTGCGTTTTGCGTTGTCCGCGGTCAGTTTCGACGATGCGCGCAAACGCATGGTGCCGGCTCTGCAGGAGATCGTCCTCGGGCGCAACGCCTGATCGATCACCAAGAGAGCAGTTTTTCACCGAGCAGCTTGCCGAAGGTGAGTGCGGGTGTTAGCGACAAACCGCCGACATACGCATTGCCGGAGGTGCGACCGAAGCCGAGCACTTCGCCGGCGGCGTACAAATTCTTGATGGGTTTGCCGGCGCGATTCAGCACGCGCAATTGTTTATCGACCGCGAGACCTGCGGGGCTGACGACCGTGATTCCCTGTGCCTTAATGGCGTAGAACGGGGCCTTCTCGATGCGACGGATCAAAAACTGCTTGCCGTGCTCGCGATCGTGTTCGGTATCGACTGCACGGTTGTACTGCGCGATGGACTTGCGCAGATTGCCCACTGGTACCTCCAGTTTGCGTGCGAGCTCGTCGATGGTGCGAGCCTTGATGAAAGCTGGGTGACGACCAAAGCGTGCGCGATAGGCGGCAGCGTCTTCGAGTGTCAACGGTGCGGCATTCTGCAGGATGCCCTCATCCATAACGATGTGCATCGCCGTGCCGGGTTGTGAAAACAAGGCGCGCTCACGGTAATCGATGCTCGGGTGATCCTCCTGCATGAAGCGACGACCGCGTCGATCTACGAAGATCTCCCACACTTTGCGCGCGCCCGGCGAGAGCAGCAGGAAGCGACCGCTCGTCGGGTCAGTTGCATCTTCATGGTAGCCCGCAAAGGTATTCAAAAAATAATCACCGCGATCAATGCGTGCGTCGAGTGTCACGGCAGCCGTCAGTCCATCGCCGCGCGAATACGGGTTGGTATAGGAGCACAGTGGTGCCTTCGGCGTGTGTTTTGCCCAGAGTTCCGAATTGGCAGCGTAGCCGCCCGATGCGAGAACGACATTTTTGCCGCGAAACTCCACTTCGCCGTTCGGCGTGCTCGCCTTGACACCTATGACGGCACCGCGGGCGTCGGTGAGCAGTTCCGTCATACGATGTTGCAAGCGCAACTCGATACCTCCGGACTTGACCCACTTCTCGTGTACCGGTCGTAAGACCTCAAGGATCGAGATCGCCTGGCGGGTGCCCCAAAGATATCGGCGGGTCGAGTATGCCTCGTGTGCCTCACCCGCAACTGGTGTGCCGGGCGCCGGTTGGAACCCGATATCCATTAGCCAATCGATGAGACCCGCCGCATGGTCGACGAAGGTGCGCAGCACGATCGGGTCGATGCTGTCCTTGGCGATACGCTGGGCATCGCGAAAATGTTCATCGGGACTGTCATCAATACCGACGCTACGCTGCAGCCGGGTACCGGCCGCGCTGATCTGGCCAGAGGACCAGTGCAAGGTGCCGCCGATGCGATAGTCCGCTTCGAGTTGCAGCACCTTGGCGCCGCGTTCAGCTGCCTTGATGGCGAGAGGAAGACCGGCGGAGCCGGCACCGATCACAATCACGTCCCAGTTTTTCATGGGACTAGACTACCTCAGACGCCGCTATCCTGATCGACCGCATCGAATGCAACGCTGATGCGCCGCCCTGTGGCGCCGAAATCCAATGTTCGATGCCATAGGTGCGAAGGAAAGGTCACGAGGCGCCCGGGCATCGGTGCCACGATGCGGGTTGGCGGAGTCGAGCGCAGACGCAGGTGCGAGGGTGGCGTGCCGAACTCCAAGGCGCCCGATGATGGATCGAGTCGTTGCAACTCGTCGGGTAGCGCAACGTAGAAGACGCCGCTCCAACTACTGC
>CAIVYV010000137.1 GCA_903910215.1 uncultured Pseudomonadota bacterium | reverse complement strand
CATACCTCCCCCGAATACGCGATGAAGCGCCTGCTTGCCGCCGGTAGCGGCGACATCTACCAGCTATGCCATGTGGTTCGCGGCGACGAGAGTGGTCGGCACCATAATCCCGAGTTCATGCTGCTGGAGTGGTATCGCGTCGGCTGGACGATGGACGCGCTGATCGATGAGGTCGCACAACTCTTCAACACGGTACTTCGCGCCGCCGGGCGTGCCGAGCGACCGCTCGAGCGCCTTCGCTACCAAGATGCGTTTCAAAAGCACTTTGGCATCGACCCGCTCACCGTCGAGACTCGCCAGTTGATCGATTGCAGCGTGACCCATGGACTCGCGAGGGATACGGCGGGTGCGCTGTCGCGTGATGGGCTTCTCGATTTTCTGATCGGTGTGGCGCTCGGGCCCAGGTTGGGACAAGAGCGATGGGTCGCACTGACGCATTACCCCGCCTCGCAGGCCGCACTCGCCGAGCTCGACCCGCAAGACTTGCGCGTCGCGCTGCGCTTCGAGTTCTATGGCGATGGCATCGAACTCGCCAATGGCTTTCAGGAACTGGGTGATGCGGGGCAGCAGCGCGAACGGCTCATCGCCGATAATGCCGAGCGACTCCATCGTGGCTTGCCAACGCGCAGCCTGGATGAACACCTGCTCGCCGCGCTCGAACATGGCTTGCCGCCCTCCGCCGGGGTCGCTGTCGGGTTCGATCGCCTGCTGATGGTGGCGAGCGGTGCTGAGCATATTCGCGACGTCATGACTTTCACTACGGAGCACGCCTGATGGCGCACGAACCGATACACCCCACCTTCGACTTTTCCGATAAGGCGCGCGGCTATGCGGCGCTCGCCGCCAGCCTCGAGAGCCTGCTCGAAGGGGAGCGCAATCTGACCGCCAATCTCGCCAACACAGCGGCGCTGATTTATCACGCGCTGCCCGATCTGAACTGGGCGGGTTTTTATTTGATCGGCCCGAGCGCGCGCGATACGACGACGCCGGAATTGATCCTCGGACCCTTCCAAGGCAAGACGGCCTGCGTTCGCATCGCCATCGGTAAGGGTGTGTGTGGTACCGCCGCTGCCACGCGCGAAACGCAGCTCGTGCGCGATGTGCATGCGTTCCCTGGGCACATCGCTTGTGACTCCGCCTCCAACTCCGAGATCGTCATCCCGATGATCTTCGCAAGCGGTCCACGCCAAGGAGAGCTCCTCGGCGTGCTTGATCTGGATAGCCCCTTGCTCGCTCGATTCGATGAGCAAGATCAGCGGGGATTGGAGAAGATCGTCAACATCGTCATGACGTCGGTAGCGTGACCGGCATGAACATTCTCGTCGTCGGCGGAGCGGGCTACATCGGCTCGCACATGGTGAAACGACTGGGTCAACGTGGCTGCGCGGTCACGACACTCGATGATCTCTCGAGTGGGCATCGCGATGCCGTGCTGACAGGGGATTTCGTGCACGGCGACATGGCGGACACCGCGCTGCTCCGCGGCGTGTTTGCCCGACGAAAATACGATGCCGTGATGCACTTCGCTTCGTTCATCGAGGTGGGTGAATCGGTGCGCGCGGATGACGCTCGTCGATCGGTACGTATTGCGGCGTACCAAAGATTGCCGCTGTCGATGAGAAGATAAAGCGATCAACACCCGCTTCGCGCATGGCTGCAAGCAGCGCTAGCGTGTTGGCTACGTTGT
>CAIVYV010000136.1 GCA_903910215.1 uncultured Pseudomonadota bacterium | reverse complement strand
GGCGTCGCGGCTCGATGAAAACACTCAACATGCTTTGGGCGCTCGTCGGCGCGCTCGATCCGTGGCCCGAAGGGACTGACTGGCGCGAGGTGTCGCGCAGTGAGGCTCGCCTACCGTTGATGCTCGAGGTCGAGGCGCGTGATCAAGCGCGCCGTGCCGTTCGGCAAGCGGCAGGGGTGGAGACATCCGACTCCTCTGCAGCCGGCGCCGAGGCGACGCGAGACGAGTGGGTACCGGGCATGCCTTTCGAATCTCACGAGGGCCGAAAAAAGAAAAACCGGCCCTAAGGCCGGTTTTTCATATCCTGCGATGGGCCGAGCTAACCCGGCCGAAGCGCCTGCTCGAAACGGCTTAGGCCAGCTTCTTGAGGCGAGCAGCGAGGCGCGCCTTGTGACGCGAGGCCTTGTTCTTGTGCACGAGACCCTTGTTGACCAGCGAGTCGACCGTCGAGGCGGCTTCGCGGTAGGCGACGGTGGCGTCATCTTTCTTGCCGCCGGCAATCGTTTCGATCGCCTTACGGATGGCCGAACGCGAACGCGAACGCAGCGCGACGTTACGGGCGCGATGCTTGACGGCTTGACGGGCGGCTTTCTCTGCGGACTTGGTGTTGGCCACTGCTATGTGCTCTAAGGGTCTGAAAAAAGGCGCGTATTTTCGCGGTGACCCTCCCACTTGTCAACGTTTTCCGGGGTCTGGCTCCGGTATAGTCCGCGTTCCGTCATGAGTCGCGCGATCTTCAAGAACACCTCCGTCGTCGGGCTGACCACCTTGCTCTCCCGAGTGACCGGTTTGCTGCGGGATATGGTCTATTCGCAGGCCTTCGGCGCCGGGACCCTGATGGATGCCTTTCTGGTCGCCTTCAAGATCCCGAACTTCTTGCGACGGCTGTTCGCTGAAGGCGCGTTCTCGCAGTCTTTCGTGCCGGTCATCTCCGAATACAAGGTTCGGCGCGAGCAGGCGGCCGTGAAGGAACTCGTAGGCGATGTGACGGGTACGCTCGGTGTCGTGCTTTTCGTCGTCTCGCTGATCGGGGTTATCGCAGCGCCTCTGATCATCCTGCTCTTCGCGCCGGGCTTCACGCAGGCCGAGGGGAAGTACGAACTCGCCGTGGAGATGCTGCGTTGGACCTTCCCCTACATCTTCTTCGTTTCGCTCACTGCGCTCTTCAGCGGTGTGCTCAACAGTTACGGTCGCTTTGCAGTGCCGGCATTCACGCAGGTCATCATGAACCTCGTGATGATTTTCTTTGCGCTCGTGGTTGCTGCAAACGCTGACAATCCCGGTGTGGCACTTGCGATCGGGGTGTTCGTCTCGGGTGCGGCGCAACTCGTTTTCCAATTGCCGGCAGTCGCGCGACTCGATCTATTGTCGTGGCCCCGGTGGCGGCCGGCAGCCGAGGGCGTACGACGCATCGGCAAGTTGATGCTGCCGGGTATCTTCGGCTCGTCGATGGCGCAGGTGAGTCTCTTGCTCGATACGCTCATCGCGTCATTCCTCGTGACTGGCAGCATCGCGTGGCTCTACTACGCCGATCGCTTGATGGAGTTTGCGCTCGGTGTATTTAGCATCGCGCTCGCCACGGTGATCTTGCCTGGGCTCTCCGCGCATCACGCCAAGGGCGATGGTGAGCGATTCTCAACCACGCTCGATTGGGCGCTACGCCTCGTGGTATTGATCGTGGTGCCGGCCTCTGTGGGTCTCCTGGTGCTCGCAGGACCCATCACCGCGACGATCTTCGGTTATGGCGCTTTCACGGATCACGACGTGCAGATGACGCAGTACGGCTTGATGGCCTATTCCTGGGGTCTCATTGGGTTCAGTCTCGTCAAGGTGCTCGCGCCGGGATACTTCGCGAGGCAAGACACGCGCACGCCAGTGCGAGTGGGGTTGATCGCGCTCGGCATTAACATGGGAATCAACGTCGCGGTGGTCTTGCCTGCGCACTACGCCGGTTTTGCAACTCCCTTCGTCCTACTTGCAACCTCAACGTGTATTTCCGCCGCGATCAACGCCGCGTTGCTCTGGCGAGGTCTGCGTCGAGACGGTGTCTATCGACCCTTGCCGGGCTGGGGCGGGCTTATTTGGCGCGTGATTGCGGCCAACATCGTGATGGCCATCGGTTTGATCGCGTTGGACTCGCTGTTCGGCAATTGGCTCGAGGCGTCGGCCTTCACGCGGGTATGGCAGCTGTCGCTCTGCGTGATTGCGGGCTTTGTCGCTTATGCGCTTGCCCTCTTGGCCATGGGGCTGCGGCCACATTCACTTCGACTGTAGTTGCCGCAACATCATGAAACTCATCCGCGGAACTACCGATCTTCGCGATTCGCATCGTGGCGGCATCGTCACCTTGGGGAGCTTCGATGGGTTACATCGCGGCCATCAGGTCTTGCTTGAGCAGACCTTGCAGTGGGCACGACAACTCGCGGTTCCCTCGGCCATGCTGACCTTCGAGCCGATGCCGCGGGAGTTTCTGCAAGCGGCTAATCCGCCGGCGCGGCTGACCAACTTTCGTGAACGTTGGCGCTTACTCGAGCCGGTCGGGCTCGATGCGCTCATCGTACTGCGCTTTAACGATCGCCTGCGCTCGCTCACCGGCGAGGAGTTCGTCGAGATCCTGACGCGTGATCTCTCAGTGCAGGGTCTCGTCGTCGGCCATGATTTTCGTTTCGGCAAGGCTGGGCAGGCCGATGCGGCATTTCTCGCCGAGGCGGGCCGTCGCCATGGCTTCGAGGTCGCCGTGGTGGAGCCGGTGGCAGCCGAGGGTGAGCGCGTTAGCAGTACCGTTATCCGCGATGCGCTCGCTGCAGGACGATTCGATCAGGCGAGTGTGCTGCTTGGCCGGCCATATTCGATCCGAGGCCGTGTGGTGTCCGGAGCCAAACTCGGGCGGCAACTCGGCTTCCCGACAGCTAACATTCGGGTTCGGCGGCGAAAGCTCCCGCTCGGTGGCATCTATGCCGTTCGGGTGCATGGCATTACGAAGCAAGCGATGGGTGGTGTGGCGAGTCTCGGGACGCGCCCGACCGTCGACGGCGTGGAGCCTTTGCTGGAGACCTTCGTATTCGATTTTTCGGGCGATCTTTACGGCCGAGAACTCGAGATCGAGTTTGTTGCACACGTGCGCAACGAAGAGCGCTTCGAGAGTCTTGATGCACTCGTGGCGCAAATGCGGATCGACGAGCGTCGAGCGCGGGATTTTCTTTGAGGACGATGTAACGTGACCGACTACAAGAACACCATCAACTTGCCGCAGACGGACTTCCCCATGAAGGCCGATCTCGCTCAGCGCGAACCGCAGATGCTCGCGCGCTTCGAGAGCGAGGATGTCTACGGTGAGCTGCGACGCATTGCGGCAGGTCGTCCGCGTTTCGTCCTGCACGACGGTCCGCCGTATGCCAACGGCACGATCCACATTGGTCATGCCGTCAACAAGATCCTCAAAGATATCATCGTCAAATCGCGCAGCCTCGATGGCTATGACGCGCCGTACATTCCAGGTTGGGATTGCCATGGCTTGCCGATCGAACTCGCCGTCGAGAAGAAACATGGTCGTCCGGGTCAAAAGCTCGACGTCAACGCCTTCCGCAAGGCCTGCCGTGAGTTCGCGGCGGAGCAGATCGAACAGCAGCGCATCGATTTCAAGCGCCTTGGCGTGATGGGTGATTGGGATCGCCCGTATCGCACTATGGATCCGGCCTACGAGGCGCAGCAACTGCGAGCCTTCGGTCGCATCGTGCGTAACGGACATCTCTACAAGGGTGCGAAGCCCGTGCACTGGTGTCTCGATTGCCGTTCGGCACTCGCCGAGGCCGAAGTCGAATACGAGGAGAAGACTTCATCCGCCATCGATGTGGCCTTCGAGGTGGCTGATCTCGCCGATTTCACTCAGCGCACCGGGGTCGATCTCGGTGGCTCTGCGATCAAGCCCTCGCTCGTCATTTGGACCACGACGCCATGGACGCTGCCGGCGAACGAGGCGGTGGCGCTCGGTGCTGAAATTCTCTACGCACTCGTCGATATTCCGGCGGGTCAGAACAGCCAGGGCGAACCAACGCCTGCCCGTCGATTGATCCTGGCCGATACGCTCGTTCCCTCGATCCTCGCGCGCTATGGGCTCGATGCGGCGGGCGTGAGCGTGGTGGGTCGATTCACGGGTCAGGCGATCGAGAAGTTGCTGCTGCGTCATCCGTTTCTCGATAAGCAAGTTCCGGTGATCCTGGGCGAGCACGTCACGCTGGATGCCGGTACGGGTGCGGTGCACACGGCACCGGCGCACGGTCAAGAAGACTTTGCCGTCGGCCAGCGTTATGGCCTGCCTGTGAAGAACCCGGTCGGTGGCGATGGTCGATTCCTGCCGGGAACGCCGCTCGTCGAAGGTCAAAAAATCGACGAGGGTGGTGCGGCGCTCATTGCGCTCATGCGTGAGAGCGGTCGCCTTGTGCAGCACGTGCCGTTCAAGCACAGCTATCCGCATTGCTGGCGCCACAAAACCCCGGTGATCTTCCGGGCGACGCCGCAGTGGTTTATCAGCATGGATCAAAAGGGTCTGCGTGCGCACGCGCTCGAGGACATCAAAAAGGTCGCTTGGACGCCGGCTTGGGGCGAGCAGCGCATCACGGG
>CAIVYV010000135.1 GCA_903910215.1 uncultured Pseudomonadota bacterium | reverse complement strand
GTCACGCAGGCGATCAAACGCCAAGCGGCGGTTCGCAAGCGAAGGCTTCTTGCCCAAGGTGATGAGCGGTTCAACGACCCGGCGAAGTTCCTTCGCCTTGGGCAACGTTGTCTTGATCATCTCATGGCGCAAAAGCGCGATGCAGAGGTTGCGCAGCATTGCCTCGCGGTGGGCGCTGGTGCGGTTGAGTTTTCTTAGTCCGTGACGGTGACGCATGATTCGCTTCCTGTGGTCGCGTTCAGGCTTACGGGCGCTCGAGGCCCGCAGGCGGCCAATTTTCGAGCTTCATGCCGAGCGTAAGTCCACGCGAGGCGAGCACTTCCTTGATTTCGTTGAGCGACTTCCGACCCAGGTTGGGGGTCTTCAGCAGCTCGTTCTCGGTACGCTGGATCAGATCGCCGATGTAGTAGATGCTCTCGGCCTTGAGGCAGTTGGCCGAACGCACCGTAAGCTCGAGATCATCAACCGGGCGAACCAGGATCGGATCGATCTGCGGTCCACCCCGGCTCACCACACCCAGCACACCCAGCGTCTCCGAGCCAGGCTCGGCACCCCCTTCGAGCGCAGCAAACACCGAGAGCTGCTCCACCAAAATGCGCGCCGACTGGCGCACAGCCTCTTCGGGAGCGATCACACCGTTGGTTTCGACATCGACCACCAGACGGTCAAGATCAGTACGCTGCTCAACGCGCGCGCTCTCGACCTGGTAGCTCACACGGCGAACCGGAGAAAACGACGCATCAAGCACGATTCGGCCGATGGTTTTTGTCTCGTGCAGTTCTCGCAACGTGCCGGGAACATAGCCACGGCCCCGCTCGACCCGGATCGACATGTCGAGTTTCCCCCCTTCGGTGAGGGTCGCCACGACATGCTCGGGGTTGACGATTTCAACGTCGTGCGGCAAGTCGATGTCGGCCGCAGTGACGGGGCCCGGACTGTCCTTGCGCAAGGTGACGAACACCTCATCTCGGTTGTGCAGTTTGAACACCACGCCCTTCAGGTTGAGGAGCAAGTCGACGACGTCTTCACGAACGCCATCAATCGTGGAGTATTCGTGCACCACGCCCGAAATCTGAACTTCGGTCGGTGCATAGCCAACCATTGAGGAGAGCAACACACGGCGTAGCGCGTTGCCCAGCGTGTGACCGTAGCCGCGTTCGAACGGCTCCATCACCACGCGGGCATGAGCGGCACCGAGTTGCTCGACCTCGACGATGCGCGGCTTCAGCATGGCAGTCTGCATGGCAATCCTTTAGATTAGCGCGAGTACAACTCGACGATCAGGCTCTCGTTGATGTCTCCAGCCAGGTCCGCCCGATCGGGCGTCGACTTGAACACACCTTC
This sequence comes from uncultured Pseudomonadota bacterium, assembly GCA_903910215.1. GTDB lineage: Bacteria > Pseudomonadota > Gammaproteobacteria > Steroidobacterales > Steroidobacteraceae > UBA964. The sequence goes on along the minus strand of CAIVYV010000135.1, from coordinate 1,845 downwards.
CATCTTGGTCTTGTCAACCGACACCCAGGAGGGAAAACCGTGCTGATCGGCGAGGTTGAGCGAATCAACGATACGGGCCTGCACGCGCGACTTTTCGCGAACAGCGATCACGTCATTGGGCTGGACAAGCATGGACGGAATGTTGACCGGCTTGCCGTTCAACAATAGCGCCTTGTGGCCGACCAACTGGCGCGCCTCGGCGCGAGTGGAGCCGAACCCCATGCGGTAGACGACATTGTCGAGCCGGCTTTCAAGAAGCTTGAGCAGATTCTCGCCGGTGTTGCCCCGACGACGCACGGCTTCAGCGTAATAGCGACGGAACTGACGCTCGAGCACACCGTAGATGCGCTTGACCTTCTGCTTTTCCCGAAGCTGCTTGCCGTAATCGGATGTGCGGGCACCCGAAATGCGGCCGTGCTGGCCGGGCTTGCTGTCGAGCTTGCATTTTGAATCGAGGCCTCGGCGGGCGCTCTTCAGAAACAGATCCGTGCCTTCACGGCGGGCCAGTTTGGCCTTCGGTCCGGTATAACGTGCCACGATGGTTTCCCTTCTGTTGCGCGAATTAATTCGCGGTCAGTTCGCCTTCGGCGACCCGGCCGCATGAAGCGGCCTCACGGGTGGCGAACGGTGGTCTTGACGACTCAGAGTGCCTGCAAGCGCTGGCCGATGGCCGGAGCTCGCGGGCTGGGGCGTTCCTTGCAGTCTGCCCAGGGCGTCCGAGTCGCCGCGCCGCGGGTCTGCGACGCGAAGTTTCGCCCCAAAAACGATTCCCGATCGGCGATCAGATCCGGCGACGCTTCGGAGGACGACACCCGTTGTGCGGGATGGGCGTGACGTCCTGAATCTGCAGGATCTTGATGCCCAACGCATTGAGTGCCCGCACCGAGGACTCCCGCCCGGGACCCGGACCGCGAATCTCAACCTCGAGATTCTTGATACCGCATTCCTGCGCTGCGCGGCCCGCCGCCTCGGCTGCCACCTGCGCAGCAAACGGCGTGGACTTGCGCGAGCCCTTAAAGCCCGCACCGCCCGAGGACGCCCAGGCAAGCGCGTTGCCCTGGCGGTCAGTGATGGTGATGATCGTGTTGTTGAACGAGGCATGCACATGCGCAATGCCGTCAGAGACGTTCTTCTTCGCCTTCTTACGGTTACGCGATGCCGCGGCCGCCTGAGCGGACGACTGGGACTTGGTTGCCATGAGTGCTTGAACTCCGTTAGCGGGCAGGGCTTATTTCTTGAGCGCGACGCCGGCTTTGCGCGGGCCTTTGCGTGTACGCGCATTGGTCCGGGTGCGCTGACCGCGCACCGGAAGACCGCGACGATGCCGAACACCGCGATAGCAGCCGAGATCCATCAGCCGCTTGATCGACATGGAAATTTCTCGGCGCAGATCACCTTCGATCGTTAACCGACCGATCTGTTCCCGAATCCGCTCGAGTTCGGCGTCGTTCAGATCCTTGACGCGCTTGCTGAAGGGGATGTTCGCCGCCTCGCAAATCTGGCGAGCACGGGTGCGACCAATGCCATAGATGGCCGTCAGACCAATTTCAGTGTGCTGACGGTCGGGGATGTTGATACCCGCAATACGTGCCATGGGATGTTTCCTCTCAACCCTGACGTTGCTTATGACGCGGATCGCTGCAGATCACGCGAACGACGCCGTTGCGTTTGATGACCTTGCACTTGCGGCAGATCTTCTTGACGGATGCCATTACCTTCATGATTCACCTCGAGTTTCGTTCAGTCGGCCATTGGGCCATGTCATTTGGCGCGGAATACGATGCGGGCTCGCGAAAGGTCGTAGGGTGTGAGTTCAACCGTAACCTTGTCCCCCGGCAGAATGCG
>CAIVYV010000134.1 GCA_903910215.1 uncultured Pseudomonadota bacterium | reverse complement strand
GGGATACTGCGCTGGGTTTGACCTTGTTCGTCCACCACTTCGATAGCCGCGCCACGCAACACATAAAGCGTGCCATCCGTCGCGTACTGCATGCCGAAGAACATCGGTGGTGGTCCCGGCGGAAACGGCGGTTCGAAATTTTGTAGATCCGGTAACTGGCGATTCATGGCGAGGTCATAGCGCATCAGACGCGGACCGGTCTCGGAACAGTAGACTAGTGTCCGCTCATCCGGCGACAGTGACGACATCGTCACGCCGAGAAACCCACCCATGCCGCCATGCGTCGCGGTCGCGTATTCGGCGAGCAAATGGCCATCATGCGAAAATCGCCAAACATGTCCGTCGCCCAGACGACTCGTACCGGGCATAAAGGGAATCCGGGTCTTCATGCGCGCCTGCATCTCGGGCCGAACGGCATCACCCACCACATGCTCACCCAACAGCAACGAACCATCGCGACAAAAATGTACATGCGAATACGCACGCGTACCGAACTCGCTGCGCAGAACGACGCGACCGTCGCGATGAATGTTGAGAATCCGGAAGCCTTGGCTGTCGAACGCCCATAGAACACCGTCGGCATCAAACTTGAGCCCGCCAAGCAAATGCGTCGTCTGCTCGATGTAGAGCGTGCCCTTCAGATTGAGCGCGGCGTCGTACTGCAGGAGACGGCCGCGGCCGGCGTGATCGTCATCGGCGTTATTCAATTCGGTGGCGGCGACGAATACATCCCCTGCAGCCCATGCACTGAAACCGGCAGCACTCATGTCAAACCTCGTGATGACTCGTATCGCGATATGACATCGCGCTTTTGACCGAAAAGCATGGCAAGACTGCGGCTCAACATGCGACCTGTCGTCAGCCACGTGATGTTGTTTCCCTGACGCTTGTCGGACAGGATGCGATCGACGATCCAAGGCGTCGTCGTCTCGACGTGTTCACCGACAAAGTTCAATTGCTTCATCGCTTGCGCACGCCGCGACTCTGGCACGCGCTGCATCTCGCGCAACAGCCCTTCAGTGACATTCACACCGGGACTGATAGTGCCGATTAGAATGCCATCTCGAGCTTCTTTACGTTCTTTGACCAGAGTGTCGGCGAAATATTTGACCGCACGCTTGGTGGTCGAATAGACCGACATCCCCGGAACGACACGACCTGTAGCGCCGCCACCCCCACGGGTCAGATACAACTTGCCTGCGGAGCCTTGGCGTCGAAAACCGGCGATGGACACTTGTGCCGCGTTCATCGAACCGACGACATTGGCGGAGATCATCGACTCAATCTCCGCTGCGCTTGTCTCGAGAAATCCAACCCCGGTGCGAGCGAAGCCCGCGTTGTTCAGCCAGATATCGATCGAGTCAAATCGCGCAACCCCAAAATCCCACACCGACTGCACCGAGCCAATATCGGCGATCTCGCAGACACAACCTGCCAGACGATCTGCAGCATCCGGAAATTCGCGAGTCAGCCGTTGGATAGCAGCATCGACGCCCGCAGTCGTTCGACCCGTCAGTACGACACGCGCGCCTCGCCTGAGGAACTCACGAGCATAACCATACCCAAGCCCCTGCGTGCCGCCGGTCACGATCGCGACTGGATTCATGTTGCCCCCGAAAGACATGCGCAAAGAATACTGGCGCACGCCAGGCGATACAGGAGCGCCCCGTTGCTGACCACGCATTGGACGCAAACAGCGCGTCCCTTGGCGCCCTGCCGTGGCGAAGGCAGTTTGTCTCGCATGACAAAGCCTCTCGTGATCGTCATCACCGGTAGTACTCGCGGCATCGGCAAGGGCATGGCGGTCGAGTTCGCCAAACGCGGACACCATGTCGTCCTCTCAGGACGCTCGCAAGAAGCCGCGGAAACCGCCGCTCGCGAGCTTCAGCCGTCAGCAAGCGGGGAGAGCCGCCTCATCGGTGTGAGCTGCGACGTCGCTCGTCGCGGCGATATCGAAGCACTATGGCAGCGCAGTGTCGACGCCTTCGGCAAAGTCGATATCTGGATCAACAACGCGGGTGT
>CAIVYV010000133.1 GCA_903910215.1 uncultured Pseudomonadota bacterium | reverse complement strand
GCCCGATATGTCGAGCGACTGCTCGAGAGTGTGCGCGCATGACCGCCAAAATTTTTGATTCGATCGAGGACATCCTCGCCGATATCGCGGCGGGCAAAATGGTCGTCATCGTCGATGACGAAGATCGCGAAAACGAGGGCGATCTGCTCATGGCGGCCGACAAGGTGCGCCCCGAAGATATCAACTTCATGGCGCGTTTCGGGCGTGGCCTGATTTGTCTGACCTTGACGCAAGAGCGTTGTCGTCAACTGCGACTACCCTTGATGGTGAGTGATACGCATCGTGAGCATCGCACCAACTTCACGATCTCGATCGAAGCCGCCGAGGGCGTGACGACGGGTATCTCCGCCTACGATCGAGCGCATACGGTGCGCACGGCGGTGGCGCCGAATGCGGAACCGCAGGATTTGCGCCAGCCTGGGCATATTTTCCCCATCATGGCTCAGCCGGGTGGTGTGCTGACTCGCGCCGGTCATACCGAGGCGGGTTGCGATCTCGCGCGGCTCGCCGGATTACAGCCCGCCGCCGTCATCGTCGAGATCATGAACGACGATGGCACGATGGCGCGTCGCCCGGAGCTCGAGCGGTTTGCGCGCGAGCATGGTCTGAAGATCGGCACGATTGCCGATCTGATCCGATATCGATTGCGCAAGGAACGCTCCGTCGAGCGCTTGGCTGAAAAAGAGATCGATACCGAGTTCGGTCCCTTCAAGTTGATCGCTTATCAGGATCACGTTCATCGCGATGTGCACTTGGCGATGGTGCGCGGTGATCTTTCTTCGGTCGCTGCACCGCTCGTGCGTGTGCATCTCACCGATACCTTGCGCGATCTGCTCGCGTTTCGCGGTGAGTCGCGTCGCTGGACACTGCGTGCCGCCCTCGAGCGCGTCGCCAAAGAGGGTGTCGGTGTCGTCGTTTTGCTGCGCGAAACTGAGACGCCGCGCGAGCTTGCCGATGCGATCATGGGTATCAAAGCCGCGACACTCGCTGCGACGCCGGCGGCGCCGGTATTGCGCACCTACGGGATCGGTGCGCAGATTCTGCAAGACCTCGGCATTTCCCGAATGCGTGTACTATCCGCGCCGAAACAATTGCATGGGCTCTCTGCCTTCGATCTCGAGGTGGAGAGCTATGTGGACCGTGAGCCATGAAACTCGAATCCCGCCCGCGTGAACTGCATCCCGAAGGTCTCGCCATCGCGATCGTTGCGGCACGCTTCAATGAGCCCATCGTCGAACAATTGATCGAGGGCGCGATGACGACCTGGCAGCGCTTGGGTGGTCTGCCCGAGTCGATCGAGTTGCACCATGTGCCCGGCGCTTTCGAGTTGCCACTGGCTTGCGAAGCGCTCGCGGCGACCGGCAGCTACAGCGCCATCGTCGCGCTCGGCTGCGTCATCCGCGGCGATACCGCGCACTTCGACTACGTGGCCGGTGAGGCTGCGCGCGGCATCATGAATGCAGGTCTCGCCACGGGTGTGCCGGTGATCTTCGGTGTGCTGACGGTGGAGAATCGTGCGCAGGCCGAGGAGCGAGCTGATCCATCTCGCATGAACAAGGGTGGCGAAGCCATCGAGGCAGCCATCGAAATGGCCACCTTGCTGCGCGGCCTCGACGCCGGATCGGAAGGCTGATGGCGACCAAACGCGATCCGCGCTCGGGTGCGCGCAGCGTGGCGCGCAAGCTCGCCATGCAGGCGCTTTATCGTTGGCAGATCAACGAGAGCCCGTGGCAAGACCTCGTCAGCGAATTCCAGAGTGATGAAGACATGGCTCGCGCGGATGCCGACTATTTCCGAGAGCTCGTACAGGGCATCGGTACGCGCCGTGTCGCACTCGACGATGCACTCGAGAACTATGCCGACCGCAAGGCCGGCGAACTCGATCCCGTCGAGCACGGCATTTTATGGATTGGCCTCTTCGAGCTCGAAGAGCGACCGGATGTGCCGTGGCGTGTGATCGTGAACGAGGCTGTCACGCTGACCCGTAAGTACGGCGCGACCGACGCCCACAAATACATCAACGCCGTGCTCGACAAGGCCGCGCGAACGCTGCGCCCGCACGAGAGCTGATGCTCGGCGAATTCGATCTCATCGATCGATACTTCCGCGATGCGGCCGCTCGCCGCGCCGATGTAGTGCTGGGTGTGGGGGATGACGGCGCGCTGCTGCGCCCGAAAGCGGGCTTCGATCTCGTGATGGTGACCGACACGCTGGTCGAAGGAACGCACTTCAAGGCGGGCGCCTCGCCGCGCTCGATCGGTCATCGCGCACTCGCCGTGAATCTCTCGGATCTCGCAGCGATGGGGGCCACGCCCGCCTGGACGCTGCTCGCGCTGACGCTGCCTGCCACGGATGAGTCGTGGATCAAAGAATTCGCCGCTGGGTTTTTAGATCTCGCTCGACAGCACGATGTGGCGCTCGTGGGTGGCGATACGACCCGAGGCCCGTTGAGCGTGACCGTACAGGCCATAGGCTACGTTGCCCACGGCCGCAGCCTGCGCCGCAGCGGAGCGCGAGTTGGCGATGTGGTGTTGGTGTCGGGCACGCTCGGTGATGCGGCGGCAGGTCTGCACGACTCGAACGACTATCTGCGCGCGCGTTTCGATTATCCGGCGCCGCGCATCGCGCTAGGTGAGTCTTTGCTCGAG
>CAIVYV010000132.1 GCA_903910215.1 uncultured Pseudomonadota bacterium | reverse complement strand
CGTGGCGCGAACTCGGCGAACGACTCGGTGAGGCTTATCAAGTCGCCGACGATATCCGCGATGTGCTCGGTACCGATATCGAGCTAGGTAAGCCCGCGCATCGTGATGCCGATCTGTTGCGCCCGAGTTGTGTCAACGAATTGGGTGTCGCCGGTGCCGTCACGCATTTCGAGTCGTTGATTCGCACGGCTAACCAATCGATTCCCGACTGCCCGGGTGCGGAATTCTTGCGCGACCTGCTCGATCTCGAAGCGCAGCGATTGTTACCCGCTGCGCTATTGGAGCGCGTGGCCGCTTGATCAGCGGGTCCACGGGCGTTTCTGCAGGTTAGGGGGAGTGCAACTACCGGGTTGGCTGCAGGATCGCTGGCGTCGTTGGCGCAACGCAAAACTGCTCGATCCCTTGGTGCAAAGAAAACTTTCCGGTTTCTGGATGACCCGCCGACGAGCGCAGCGCGAGGCTGCCGAAACGTTTGATCTGGTTGCCGGTTTCGTCTATTCCCAGGTGCTGCTCGCTTGTCATCGTCTGGGCGTGCTCGCGCAGTTGCGCGAGGGTCCACTGCCGTATTCGCAATTGTTATCGACTCTCGATTTGCCGCCGGCGGCAGGCCTCACATTGCTACGGGCCGCCGCTGCGCTGGATCTACTCGAGTGCGATGAGTCCGATGCCAAAGAATCGATCTGGTGGTTGGGCTCCAAGGGCGCAGCATTACTCGGCAATGCCGGCGCACTTGCGATGATTGAGCACCATGCCGTGCTCTACCGTGACCTCGTCGATCCGGTGGCCTTGTTACGTTCGCCGCGCGGGAGCACCGAGCTTGCGCGTTACTGGCCCTACGCTACGGCGGACACGCCATCGCGTTCAGCACCGGAGCAGATTCGCGCCTACACAATGCTGATGGCGGCCTCTCAAGGACTCGTCGCCGATGAAATTCTCGACTCTTACGATTTCAGCCAGCATCGCCGCATCCTCGATATCGGCGGTGGTGACGGTACTTTCCTGCGGCATGTGCGCCAGCGTGCTCCGCAGGCACAACTCACGCTGTTCGACTTACCCGCGGTCGCGGCCGAGGCCCAACGGCGATTCGGTGGGGTGAGTGGCGTCGAGTGCGTCGGCGGTGATTTTGCGCACGATGCCCTGCCGACGGGCGCGGATCTCATCACCTTGGTGCGCATCCTGCACGACCATGACGATGAGCTCGCGAAGTCGCTGTTGCATCGCGCGGCAGCCGCGCTTGCGCCGGGTGGGCGTCTGATCGTGGCGGAGCCGCTGGCGGGTACGCCCGGAGCTGTGCGCATGGGGAATGCCTATTTCGGGCTGTATCTGTGGGCGATGGGTAGTGGCCGTGCTCGAACGGTCACGGAAATTACGGCTTGGATGCGCGAAGCGGGGCTGGTCGATATCGAGGAGCGGGCCACCCGTATTCCCTTGCAAACCCGCCTCATCGTTGCCCGTCGGGCCAACTAGCCACTCACGAGTGTCTTTATTAGTTGACACTTGTAAGCGTAAGCGTAGACTGACACTTGGATCGTCAGGCCTACCAAGGGAGCCCGCATGGCACAGGGATGGAATACACTCGCCGTGGTAATTGAGGGACCGGAGCGCTTGGCGCTCAATCGGCTCTCTCTGCCGGCGCCTGGGCCAGATGAGATCCTCGTCGACATCGAGTGGAGTGGTATCAGCACCGGCACCGAGCGGCTGCTCTGGTCGGGACGAATGCCGCCGTTTCCCGGAATGGGTTATCCGCTGGTTCCGGGGTACGAATCCGTCGGCCGTGTTCGTGAATTGGGCTCTGCCGTAACCGGGTATGCGGTCGGACAGCGCGTCTTCGTGCCCGGCGCCCGCTGCTTCGGTGAAGTGCGCGGTTTGTTCGGCGGTGCCGCCTCCCAGCTTGTGGTTCCCGCAGTACGCGTCACTGCGGTCGACGATGCCTTGGGTGAGCGCGCGGTATTGCTCGCGCTCGCCGCGACCGCCTATCACGCTCTGGCGAATCCGAACGCAGCGCCGGCTGGCCTGATCGTAGGTCATGGGGTGCTTGGCCGACTTCTCGCGCGCATCACGATTGCCCTCGGTGCTCCGGCGCCGATGGTGTGGGAGCGTGACGAGCGTCGTCGTCAAGGCGCGACGGGCTACGCCGTCATCGATCCTGCGACGGACAACCATCGTCGATATCGCTCGATTTACGACGTCAGCGGCGATTCGCGAATTCTCGATTCCCTGCTCGGCGTTCTCGCGCCGGGTGGTGAAGTGGTTCTAGCTGGTTTCTACACTGAGGCCATGCAGTTCGACTTCACGGCTGCCTTCATGCGTGAAGCGCGTATCCGCATCGCTGCCGAATGGAAGGAGCCTGATCTGAAGGCCGTGATCGCGCTGATCGAGCGCGGGGCCTTGTCACTCGATGGACTTATCACGCATCGGCGCGACGCACAGTCAGCTGATGCTGCATATCGCCAGGCTTTCGGCGATCCGGATTGTCTGAAAATGGTTCTCGATTGGAGGCACGCAGCATGACCCCGCCCGGTGACACAGTCTCCATTCCTGTCGAAAAACTCAAGCGCAGTCTGCGGGCTGAGGCCGCCATGGCGCCGCCGTCGGTGACGCCGACGCCCGTGACCAAAGAAACCCAGATCATCGCGATCTACGGCAAAGGCGGCATCGGCAAGAGTTTCACGCTCGCCAACCTCAGCTACATGATGGCGCAGCAGGGCAAGAAGGTTCTTCTGATCGGGTGCGATCCCAAGAGTGATACCACGTCATTGCTGTTCGGCGGTCGCGCTTGCCCGACCATCATCGAGACCTCATCAAAGAAAAAACTGGCAGGTGAGCCGCTCGAGATCGGTGACGTCTGTTTCAAGCGCGATGGTGTCTATGCCATGGAGCTCGGCGGCCCTGAGGTCGG
>CAIVYV010000131.1 GCA_903910215.1 uncultured Pseudomonadota bacterium | reverse complement strand
GGCGCAGGCGCTGCGTAGTTCGGGCAAACCGACGGTTGAGGGGTATTGACCGAGCCCCGCCAATGAGTCGCGCAAAACCTGCAACACGAAATCCGGTGGCGCGTGCTTGGGCTCGCCGATCGACAGCGGAATATGCGTGAGGTGCGCAGGCGGCACGATACCGGTTTTAAGCTTGGCCAATCTCTCGAAGGGATAAGCCTGCAGTTCGGTGAGATGCGGATTCATGCGGCGCGGCGCTGATTCAACGCATCCGTCAGTCGAGCAACCAGGCGCTCGGCCGTGGCCGAGGGCAAAGGCCCATGATCATGATCACTGACGTAGAAGACGTCCTCCGCACGCTCACCGACCGTCATGATTTTCGCAGCGAGCAGATCGATCCGCTCTTCCATCATGACCTTGCCGATGTCGCACAAGAGACCCGGACGATCGCCTGCGATGATTTCGAGTACCGAGCGATGGTTACGCTCATCGACGTTGATATGGATTTGGGTGGGTGTGTTGAACATGCGCACCTGACGCGGTGCGCGACGTGATACACCCATCGTGGCATCGCGTGGTGCTGCCAGCGATCGACGCAACGCGCGCTCGATTTCTTCGTGGCGCTCGACGTCGGAGATCGGCGTGCCGTCTTCCTCGAGCACGTGATAGAGATCGATGCTATTCCCATCCTGGGTCGGTGTGATGCGCGCATCGACGATATTGAGACCAAGCTGATCGAGCACCGCCGTCGTGCGGGCGAAGCCGTGCGCGCGATGCGGTGCATAAGTTATGATCGCAGTCGTTCCGCGCTCGCTCTCGGCTTGCAGTGAAACAACAGGGTCATCACCCTCGTGATCCCGTTCGAGCAGCACGCGGGTGTGCCACACGATCTCCTGCGGTGTGTGCCGCAGGAAATAGGCGTCGGTGAGTATCGTCCAGACCCGATCGATATCGGCATCGATCACGCCCGTGGCGGCGAGCAACTCGCGCGCATCGAGCTGGTTGGCGCGTTTGAGCTCATCTTGGTCGATCGGCGTTTCGAGGCCGCGGCGCAGCGCGTGCTTCACGCGATCATGGAACTCGGCGAACAGCGAGGCTTTCCACGAGTTCCACAGGCGCGGGTTGGTCGCTCGCACATCCGCTGCGGTGAGCACGTAGAGATAATCGAGGTGTGTTTCGTCGCCTACGAGCCGCGCGAATGCATTGATGACTTCGGGATCGGAGATGTCTTGCTTCTGCGCCGTGAGTGACAGCAGCAAGTGGTTGCGCACGAGCCAAGCGACGAGGCGCGCATCGTAACGAGTCAGTCCCTGTTCGAGACAGAACGCTTCGGCATCGACGGAGCCGAGATCCGAGTGATCGCCACCACGGCCTTTGGCGATGTCATGGAAGAGCGCTGCCAGGTAGGCAATCTCGGGGCGCGGCAAGGATTGCATGATGCGCGAGAGATTCGGCAACTCGTGATCGAATCTCGGCAGGGCGAGGCGTCGCAGGTTGCTGACCACGAATAGCGTGTGTGCATCGACGGTATAGGCGTGGAAGAGATCGTACTGCATGCGACCGACGATGCGCCCAAACGAGGGGATGTAGCGCCCGAGCACACCATACGTGTTCATGCGGCGCAGTTCGTTCGTGACGCCTGCGGGTGCCCGCAGGATTTCGAGAAAGAGGCGATGGTTCTTGGGGTTCTGCCGGAACTCTTCGTCGATCAACCAGAGATTCTTGACGATGGCGCGGATGGTGTGTGCGCGCACGCCTTGGATCGCCGGGTTTTGCTGCAGCAAGGCAAACACCTCGAGCAGCGTCGAGGGCTGGCGCACGAAGATCTCATCGTGCAGCGCTTCCAGATAGCCGTTGCGAACCTGAAAGCGCGGATTGAGTGGTTCGGGTGCCGAACTCTCATCGAGGATGGCTTCGCGAAAGAGCTGCAAGAGCAACTCGTTCAGCAGTGACACGTCCATCACCGTTCGGTAATAGCGCTGCATGAGCTGCTCGACCGCGAGCGTGAAGGAGGCATCTTCGTAGCCGAAGATGCGCGCAAGCTTCATCTGATGATCGAACAGCAGCCGATCTTCGCGACGACCGGTGATGCTGTGCAGCGCGAAGCGCACTTTCCAAAGAAAAGACTGGGCGCTTTGCAAGCGGCGCAGTTCGGCGGGCGTGAGAAAGCCGAGATCGACGAGATCATCGAGCGTATCGGCGCCGAAGTGACGTTTAGCGACCCAGGCGATGGTCTGGATATCGCGCAAGCCGCCAGGGCCCGTCTTGACGTTGGGCTCGAGGTTGTAGGCCGTGTCGTTCGCCTTGAGGTGGCGCTCGTTTTGCTCTCGAACCTTCGCGTCGAAGAACTCGCGCACCGGCCAGATCGCCGCGGGGGCGAGTGCGGAACGCATGCCGGCCACCAGCGATTCTGAGCCGGCCAGATGACGCGCTTCGATCAGCGTTGTCATGATGCCGACATCTTTTCCGGCTTCTTCGTGGCACTGCTCGATGGTGCGCACGCTGTGGCCGACCTCGAGACCGATGTCCCAAAGAAAGGCGACGAATTGTTCGAGTGCGCGACGACCCGACTCGTCAGTGGCCGCCGGGACGAGCACGAGGATGTCGACATCGGAGGAGGGATGCAGTTCGCCGCGGCCATAACCGCCGACGGCCACGAGGGCCCAGTCGGCGTCATGCGTGCCAAGCTGGCTGCGCCAGACTTGAGCTAGAACGGCGTCGATCAGTTTCGCGCGGGCGCGAACCAGCGTCTCGACCGGCTCGTCGGCTTCGAATAATTCTTTGAGTCGTGCTTGCGCTTCGCGCAGCGCTGCCGCGTATGCCTCGGCCGTATCGCCAGCGTCACGCAGGCGGGCGGGCAGGGCGTCGAGCAGCGCGGTGAGTGGCATCAGGCGGCCTCGCGGCGCGCCTCGGCACCCTGGGTCAGCACTTCGAAGCCACTGTCGGTCACGAGGACCGTGTGCTCCCACTGTGCCGAGAGGGAATGATCTTTGGTGACGACCGTCCAGCCATCCGGCAACAGCTTCACGTGACGCTTGCCGGCGTTGATCATGGGCTCGATGGTGAAGGTCATGCCCGGGCGCAGTTCGAGACCCGTACCCGGGTCGCCGTAGTGCAGCACCTGCGGGTCTTCGTGATAAACGCGGCCTATGCCATGGCCACAGTATTCGCGTACGACCGAGAAGCCTTCGCTCTCGACGTAGGTTTGAATCGCATGACCGATGTCCCCTAAGCGCTTGCCCGGGGCAACGGTGCGGATGCCGCGCCACATGCCTTCGAAACAGGTTTCGACGAGGCGCTGGGCTTGCACGGGCGGCTTACCAACGAAGTACATACGGCTGGTATCGCCGTGGAATCCGCCGCGGATGACCGTGACGTCGATGTTGATAATGTCGCCATCTTTCAGGCGTTTATCGCCCGGGATGCCATGGCACACCACATGGTTGACGGAGGTGCAGATGGTCTTCGGAAAACCCCGGTAATTGAGGTTCGCAGGCACGGCCTTCTGGACCTGCACGATGTGGTCATGACAGAGACGATCGAGCTCGTCGGTGGTCACGCCGGGTTTGACGTGCGCTCCGATCATGTCGAGCACTTCGGCGGCCAAACGGCCAGCCTCGCGCATCATCTGCTGCTCTTCGGGGGATTTCAGGGTCACGGGCATGTTTGATGGGCCCGTAAAGCGTTGTTTTTACGGGACCTGCATGGTATAAAGCGCGGCCTTTTTTGGCAACGTAAACCAACCCACACGCACGTCGTTAAATCGGTTGCTGGGTGTTCCGCTTCGGCGGGATGGCAACCGGGGATGTGCGGAGGCCCAACCCGACAAGGAGAAACTGATGTCCAGCGTGTCCATGCGACAGATGCTGGAAGCGGGTGTCCACTTCGGACATCAAACCCGCTTCTGGAACCCGAAAATGGCGGAATACATTTTCGGAGAGCGAAACAAGATTCACATCATCAACCTCGAGAAGACGCAGCCGCTCTTCGTTGAAGCCGCGCGTTTCATCCAGGGTGTTGCCGCCGATGGCGGTACGGTGCTGTTCGTTGGCACCAAGCGTTCGGCCCGCGAGCCGATCCAAAAGGAAGCCGTTCGTGCCGGTATGCCGTTCGTCAACCAGCGTTGGTTGGGTGGCATGCTCACCAACTTCGGAACCGTCAGCAAGCGCATCGCTCGCCTCAAGGAACTCGAAGCACTCGAAGAATCCAATGACCAACTCCTCACCAAGAAAGAACTCCTCGTTCTTCACCGTGAGAAGGTCAAGCTTGATCGCGTTCTCGG
>CAIVYV010000130.1 GCA_903910215.1 uncultured Pseudomonadota bacterium | reverse complement strand
GTCACCGACTTGGCGAGGTTGCGTGGCTGGTCGACGTCCGTGCCGCGCAGGATGGCGACATGGTACGAGAGCAGCTGCAACGGAATGGTGTAGATCGCCGGGGCCTGCACGTAACTCACGTGGCGCGGCATGGTGATCACCGTGACCCCCTCTGACGGCTGAATTCCAGATTCCGGGTCGGCGAATACGAAGAGCTCCCCGCCGCGCGCGCGAACTTCCATCAAGTTCGACTTCAATTTCTCGAGCAGATCGGTATTCGGTGCCACCGTGATCACCGGCATGTCGGCATCGACGAGGGCGAGCGGTCCGTGCTTGAGCTCACCCGCCGCATAGGCTTCGGCGTGAATGTAAGAGATTTCCTTGAGCTTGAGCGAGCCTTCCATGGCGATCGGGTGCATGGTGCCGCGACCCAGGAAGAGTGCGTGGTGCTTGTCTGCGAAGCGCTTGGCCAACTCGCGGATCACGGGGTCAAGGGCCAGCGTTTTTTCCATCAAGCCCGGCAGTTCGACGAGGCGATTGACGAGCGTCCGCTCGCGCTCGGGACCTGCACCGTGGTGCTTGGCCAGTGCGACCACCAACATACCGAGTGCAACAAGCTGTGTCGTGAAGGCCTTGGTAGAGGCCACGCCGATCTCGGGGCCCGCGCGGGTGAGCATGACGAGCTCGGACTCGCGCACGAGCGAACTTTCTGGGACGTTGCAGATCGCGAGCGAGCTCAGATAACCCGCCTGCTTGGCGAGCCGCAGGGCAGCCAGCGTATCGGCGGTCTCGCCGGACTGGGAGATCGTCACGAACAAGGAGTTCTTGGGCACCACCGGATTGCGGTAGCGATATTCGCTCGCGATCTCGACGCTGCACGGGATCTTGGCGATCTGCTCGATGAGATAACGAGCCACAGAGCCCGCATGAAAGCTCGTGCCGCAGGCCACGATGTGAACGTGCTCGGTACGCTTGAGCACCTCAGTCGCCGCAGGGCCAAAGGCAGCCTCGAGCAAACGACCGTTGGCCACACGCTCCTGCAGCGTGTCGGCGATGGCACGCGGCTGCTCGTGGATTTCCTTGAGCATGAAGTGCGCATACTGACCCTTATCCGCGGCATCGGCCGACAACTCGCTCTCGCGTACGGGACGCTCCGCCGCCGTGCCCTCGCGATCGAGGACCCGCACGGACGTCCGGCGAACCTCGGCGACATCGCCCTCTTCGAGAAACATGAACCGACGTGTGACCGGCAGCAGCGCGGCGACGTCGGAGGCGACAAAGTTCTCGCCGTCTCCGAAACCGATGACGACCGGGCAGCCCTCGCGCGCAAGAATGATGCGCTCCCGATCGGTCTCGCTGACTACTGCGAGGGCATAAGCGCCCTCGAGCTCGGCCACTGTGGCCCGCACCGCCTTGAACAGATCGTCGGTGGACTTAAGGTGGTGGTGGATACGGTGCGCGATGACCTCGGTGTCCGTATCGGAGGTGAATTCGTAACCTGCTGCGCGCAACTCTTCGCGCAACTCTTCGTGATTCTCGATGATGCCGTTGTGCACGATCGCCAGACCATCGCGCGAGATGTGTGGATGGGCATTGCGCTCGGACGGCACGCCGTGAGTGGCCCAACGGGTATGCGCGACACCAAGTTCGCCGTGGGTGGGCGAGGCGTCGATGGCGTCCTGCAACACCTGCACTTTACCGACGGTGCGAACACGCTTGAGGTGGCCGGTGCCGTTGAGCACCGCGACGCCGGCGGAGTCGTAGCCACGATATTCGAGCCGACGCAGACCCTCCACGAGCACAGGGACGATGTCACGGTTTGCGATGGCACCGACGATTCCACACATGATTTTTTGAGTGCTCCCCCGGGAGTCAGGGCTTACGGACTTTTGATGGCCGCTTCCAGCCATCCAGGGTCAATTGTTTGGCCCTGGCGACGGTTAGTTTACCCGGGGGTACGCTGCGCGTCACCGTCGATCCCGCACCGATGGTCGCGCCCTCGCCGACCGTAATCGGCGCCACCAGTACGGAGTTCGAGCCGGTGTGGGCGTCATCACCGATCGTGGTGTGATGCTTGTTGGCACCGTCGTAGTTGGCAATGATAGTCCCGGCGCCAATG
>CAIVYV010000129.1 GCA_903910215.1 uncultured Pseudomonadota bacterium | reverse complement strand
CGCATAGGGGGGCTCGGATGAATTGATGCCTGCAAACACATACCGATCATCCGCATCGCGCGTGTTCGCGATGTCGATCAACGAGCGTTGAATGGAGTCGACCTCCTCAGCCAGCGCTTGTCGCCGGCCCTCACCGATCGTGGTGTTGGCCGCCTGGAACGCGACCTCCTTCAGGCGATCCATCAATTCGCTGGCGGCCTCCATGGCTTTGGCCTGTGCATCGACGCCGATTTTCGTACGTGAGATCGACTCTACGTCGGTATCAAGCCTCTTTAGACGACTCTCCAGCGACTGCACTCGAGCGACGTCATCAGGCGCTTCCGAGGGACGCGTGTACTTGGTGCCGAGCGACAGTCGGGCCTGCATCTTGGCCATCTCGGCGGAGTTGTCGCTCATGCGCTCCGTCAGTTGGCTGTAGATCATTCCGGTTGAAACACGCATCGATCAATCCTCACAACCGCTGCAACAAGGCGTCGAAGATCCGACTCGCCGCCTGGATGACTTGGGCGTTGGCCTGGTAGGCCTGTTGATAACGGAGCAGATCCGCCAGTTCTTCGTCGAGGTTCACGCCGGACACGCGCTCGCGAGCCTCCCGGGCGTAATCCTTGACGACCCGCGTGGCATCTCGACCGATCTCGGCCTGCACGGCCAGCGCGCCGACGCGGTCGACAATGTTTTCGTACTCCTGCTGGACGGTCTGATCGTTGCCCAACAGTTGCTTGTTGTCCTGCAGGCGCGCAATCGCTGCTGCCATCCGATTGTCGCCACGCGGATCAGCGTTGGGGGACACGGTGAACGCATCGCCGTTGGCTGGGATTCCGCCTAAGGTGACCTGCCACGTGCCGTAGCTAATCTTGCGCTCCGCCAAGTCGAACACGCCGCTGGCCACGGCGGTACCCGTGGCGCTGTCGCTGATCGTGTAGGAATTCGCCTCGGCAAAAGACAGCACGTATTGGCGCCGATCCGAGCTCAGCGCGGCGGGCGGAGTACCCTTCTCGTACGAACCTGTGAGCGAGATCGCCGAGGCTTCACCTGCGCTATCCACCCCGAACACCAGCAGATCCTCGGCAACCGCCGAGCCCACTACGAAACCCGGTTGGATTCCGAGTTGCCGCAAGCTTGCACTGCTTGCTCCAGCGACCAGCGGATCAAAGTCAATAGTGATCGGCGAGTCATTGAAGTATTCATCGGACGTAAAACCGACGTTGTTGGCGCCCACGGTAAACGGCCTACCGACCTGCGAGTCGATATTGCGCAGCACCAGTTCACTACCGACGACATCAGCCTGAACACCGATCGCCGCTGCGTTGATCTTGGCGGCCAAGCCGCTGGCTCGTTGCGCCGCGGTTTCTCCAGCCGCCGCCGTTCGCTCGATGGCGACGCCGTTCAGGATCAACGAGGCGCTCAGCGGGACGGCGGTGTTTGCAACCGCCACTTGCTGGTAGGCCTTGAACTCAAGCTGGGCGCCGTAGGCGCTGGGCGTCAGGCCCAGATTGTTACTACCGAGCGTGATGTCACTACCGGCTGTATCGACGATGACAATTTCGGACTTCAGTGCCCGACCGTCGACGCCGGACGTCGCCGCGCTCTCAAGTCTTGCCTCTATCGTCGGTAACGCAGCATCCGCATTGATCGCTGCGAGCAGACCGGACACTGTGGCAGAGGAAAAACTGCGGCCGTTGATCGATACGCTGAACGGATCATTGGTGATCGGTACTGCGGCACGCACCTCGCTTTTAACGATGGCTTGCACAGAAGTCGTTGTCTTCAACGTATTGATCGCCGCCGCGTATTCGGCCACCGTGTTGGGCTGTCCATCGCGGGGAATCTTCGTGGTTACCGCGACCCCGTTGATACGCAGGGCGCCGGAATTGATCTGGCTGAACGCGTTGACGTCGATCCGTCCAGTCAGTAACTGCGCGGGTGTCAGCACCGGCTTACCGTCGCTATCGACCTGCCCGCCTGCGACGGCGCGAGCGCCATAAATGTAGCCTTGGTCGAGGTACGCCTCCGCACCCGACTTGTTTAGATAGCTGTCGGAGTATTGCGCTCCGACATAAAAGCCGTTGGCCGCCGAGACTACGGAGGCGCTCGTTTTCGGTCCCGCGATCTGCCGACCGTCTCGCGTAAAGATCGCCACTTCCGAGCTCGGGCTTTCCGACCGCAAGACGACGTTGCGCATCCCAGCTTCAATGACGGCAATGGGTTTGGTCGAGCGGGAGAAACTTGTCGCCGCGACCCCCGCTGCGGAACCCTGCGGCAGAACCTCGGATAATGACCGAAAAGCCGTCGAGTCACGTGACCCGGTGAGACTTACATCCGCGGAGATACCGCTGAGATTGCCGAGCGCGCCAGCAATGCTCAAGCGCATCCCGGTGACGATCTCCTCAGGCTCCCGAATCAACGTCGAAAACGTCATCGCGGGACGTTGGGATGGGCGAATGCGAAACGAGTCGCCGGGCGCTGCCGCCCCGTTGAATGTAAAGCGTAGTCCACCCAGATCGACCGCTGTACTACCACTCGCGGTGGCGTTGGACTGAATATCCGTGACCACCCACAGCGATCGCGCCTCATCGTATTTGGCGTCGTACCCACGTGCCGCCACCTTGCCCGCATCGACAATTTCGACGCCGAGTCGCGCCGTGCCTGCGTTCGCCCCGCTCTCCACGTTGAATGCAGGACCGACGTAGAAAAGGTCGCCCCCAGCGCGTCCCTGGGAATCAAGCCCTTGTTTGTGCAGCGCGTTAACCGCGTTCCCGAATGCCAGCGCCAGCGCATCGAGCCGGTCGACCACAGTGCCGAGCGCCTGCGAGCGATACGAGACGAGACCTCCCGCGATGCCTGAGCGGATCGGCGGCAACACCGTTGGGCGACTGTGGGCATCGAGCACGAACTGAACGCGCCCCGGATCAAGTTCATCGAAGCTGACCGAGATCGTCCGCGCCGTGGCCCCCTCGACGAGGGCGGCGCCCGAGGCGCTCTCGCCCGCGTAGACAGTCACAGCGCCGTTGTCGCTGAGCGTTACCGTGGCACCGACCTGCTCGGCGAGGTCGCCAAGGATGGCATCGCGCTTGTCGAGGAGCTGCATCGGCTGTTCCGACGCTGAACCGCGATTTGATAATTGTTTATTGATGGCAGCCAACTGCTGCAGGAGCGAGTTGGTCTTGTTGATGCTGTCGTCGATCGCGGAACGGCTTGCTTCATCGAAGCCTTCGACCGCCGAACCGAGGTTACGGAAGCGCAGTGCCACACCATCAGCCGCTGCCAGAAATCCGGCGCGGGCGCCGACCGAGGCTGGTGCCACCTCAAGCCCGCGCACCGCGCCGAAAAACTCCTCGAATGCACCGTGTAGCCCTGCCTCGGAGCTGCCGATCGTGTCTTGCAACGCCTGCAGTTCCTTGAGTAGCGACTCCTGGGCCGACAAGTCGCTGGTCGCCCGCTGCAGATTTTCTTCTGCGAATCGATCGTAAACGCGCTCGATGCCAGCGAAACGTACGCCCGCACCGAGACTGATCTTCGAGACCGAGTCCTGCCCTGCCGACTCGATGATCGAACGCTGACGGACGTAACCTTCCGTCTGCAGATTGGCGATGTTGTTACCCACCGTGGCCAGAGACTTCTGGTACGCGGTAAGACCCGACACGCCAATGCCGACGATATCGACCATGGTTACTCGCCCACCACTTTCGCGCTACGCCGCGCGATGACATCTGCCGTCGACTCGGCTCTAGCATTCAGCTGCTTTTCGATGAAATCCGCGAGGCCAATGCCGCCGCCTCGCGCCAAGCCAATCGAGATCTGCTGATCAAACATCTGCTCGTAGGTCTCAGTCGTCTGTGACCCGAGAAGTCCACTGCGACTCACGGACTTGCGCATCTCCTTGAGCATGAGATTGAGGAACAGCGACTCGAACTGCTCGGCAACGTTTTTCGTTGCAGCTTGCGGCCGCTGTTCGGCCTTGTTTCGCATCTCGGCGAGGGAGCCAAAGTCATACCAGCTTGTTGGAGTACGAACGTCCATGATCTTTAGATGACGATCAGCTCGGCCTGCAGGGCACCGGCGCTCTTCAGTGCCTCGAGGATGGAAATGAGCGATGTGGGTGACGCGCCGATCTCGTTCACGGCATTGACGATCTGCCGCAACTCCGTGCCGGGCTTGAACAGCACCATCTTTTTTGCGTCCTCAGTGACAGAGATCTGTGCGTTCTGCACGGCTGCGGTCGTGCCACCACTCGACAGGGCGTTGGGCTGGCTGATCTCGTTAGTCGCATCGACCGTCACGGTGATGTCCCCTTGGCTTACTGCCGCGGCTTTCACACGTACGTTGGAGCTGATGACTACGGTTCCGGTGCGTGAGTTCACGACAACCCGCGCCGGAGGCTCGGCCGCATCGACGTCGAGCTCTTCGAGCAAGCCGACAAATGCAACCCGCGCCTCCGGGGCGGTAGGTGCCCGGACCTTGATGGATGCCGCATCGATCGATGCAGCGGTTCCCTCACCAAACTGGGTATTGATCGCCCGCATAATGCGCGCGCTCGTCGAGAAGTCTGCGGCAGTGAGATTGAGCGTGACGTAGTCACCTACGTTGAGCGGTCCCTCAACCTCGCGCTCCACCAGCGCGCCGCCAGGGATACGCGCAGACGTGGCGACGCCGACCGCCACCGAACTACCCGCCGCGTCAGCCGTGAAGCCGGACGCCGCCAGGGGGCCCTGAGCCACGGCGTAGGTTTCGCCATCGGGCCCGCGCATTCTCGTCATCAGCAACACACCGCCCCGCAGACTCTTGGCCTTGGCGATCGCGGCAACGTTGACGTCTATTTTCTGACCGGGCTTGGCGAATGCGGGCAATTCCGCAGTCACCATCACAGCAGCCACGTTCTCGACTTTGAAGTCCTTGACGGCGGTTGGGTCGAGATCGTAGCTCGACAGCGGGCCGTCTACGGAAGCGCCGAGGCGGCTCAAGGTGTCGCGCAGCGACTGGATGGTGAAGGAGATGTCCTTACCGTCGCCCGAGCCTTGCAGGCCAACAACGAGGCCATACCCAATCAGCTGGTTTGGACGGGCTGCGGACAGCGCGGCGATATCCTTGATCCGTGCCGCGTGCGCAGGCTGCGCCAGCATGACACCGACGACCGACAGCAACATCAAGACAAGGCGTGAAACGTAGTTCATGGGCAT
>CAIVYV010000128.1 GCA_903910215.1 uncultured Pseudomonadota bacterium | reverse complement strand
TGCTCGTTTTGGTAATCGAGCAGCTGCTTGACCGTGTAGACCGAGTGCTGCGCGCGCAAAGCGGGGTAGGCGGCACTCGTCGCGCCGAGACCCACCGGTCCGTGGCACGCCGTGCATGAAGGAATATTGCGTTTGCGATCTCCGCCACGATAGAGCGACTCGCCGGCCTTGTAACTGGCGGCGTCGGCTTCGAGACCATTCGGCGTTTGACGCGAGAAGTAGGCGGCGAGATCCGCAATATCTTCGTCGGTCAACGCGATCGCCATCGGCCACATCACCGCATTATTGCGATGACCGGCGCGGAAAATGGTGAGCTGCTCGGTGACGTAGGCTGCGCTTTGGCCGGCAAGGTTGGGCCATTCCGGGTTGACGCTGTTGCCATTCGGGCCATGGCAGGCCGTGCAAACGGCGGCTTTGGTGGCACCCGCTTCAGGATTGCCGCGGGCCTCGACGGCGGGCGAGCAGAGGGTCGCCACGGCAAGAGCGGCGAGCAGGCGGATGCTGGAGTTGACGATGAACATGTTCGGACGGCTCCGGACGGTCTGATTCGAGCGGAGGAGTTTACACTACCACCCGTTTCAGATGCCTTATCGGGCAGGCGGTTTCCGTGTCGCGTTTTCCCCATGTGGAGTTCTTGTTGAGTGTCGCTGCGCCGGTGCAGTTTCCGCCGGATGCGGGTGCCGAGGTGGCGATTGCTGGGCGGTCGAATGCAGGCAAATCCAGTGCAATCAATGCCATCGCCGAGCGCAAGGCATTAGCCCGAACCAGCAAGACGCCGGGCCAAACTCGGTTACTCAACTACTTCGAGCTCGAGGAAAGTCACCGCATCGTGGATTTACCTGGTTATGGCTATGCAGCCGTGCGTCCGGATGAGCGGCGTAAATGGGTGCCGCTGATCGATGCCCTGCGGGCGCGAACGAGTCTGAAGGGGCTTTGTCTGATCGTGGATTCGAGGCGCGGCCTGCGGGACGAGGATTTTGGCCTGATCGAATGGGCGGACCCCACGCGGCGCGGTGTCCATGTGCTGCTGTCCAAGGCCGACAAATTGAACCAAGCGGAGCGGGCGGCCGTCTTGAAAGACTCTCGTGCTCAACTTGGCAGCCTCGCGAGCGTGCAGGTGTTTTCGGCCCACTCCGGACTCGGGGTCAAGGAAGCCCAATCGGCCTTGGCAGCGCTGTGGGAGCGGAATAAAAAGACCCCCGACGGGCCCATAGGGCTGCCGGGGGCAGACATAACCCGGCACAGGTCTTGAGGCCGGGACCCGCTCAGGGAGGGTAGAAGCGGGGAACGTGGAACGTTCGCTTAGGTAGACCGCGCAACGTCGGAAAAAGTTCCGTCATTTTTAGTGGGCTTCGTCCCAGTTTCGGCCGACGCCGATGTCCACTTTGAGCGGAACTTTCAGGGCGTCGCCACCGGCCGCGATCATGGCCGTGCGTACGGCCTCGCGGACCCGCTCTACTGCCGTCTCGGCAACTTCGAGCACGAGTTCGTCATGATCTTGCATGATCAGTTTTGCCGTTCCGCTAGATTCATCACGACACCAACGATCGACCGCGATCATGGCGAGCTTGATGAGATCGGCCGCGGTCCCCTGCATCGGTGCATTGATGGCACTGCGTTCGGCGTATTGCTGCATCGCGCGATTTCGCGAACGGATATCCGGCAGATACAGACGGCGGCCAAACACGGTTTCGACATAGCCGAGTTCGCGCGCCTGTTCGCGAGTGCGATCCATATAGGCCTTCACACCCGGATAGCGCGCGAAGTACAGATCGACGTAGCGCTGTGCTGAGCCGCGATCGATGCCCAACTGTCGAGCGAGCCCAAAGGCCGACATGCCGTAGATCAAGCCGAAGTTGATCGCCTTGGCGGAGCGTCTTTGATCGGGCGTGACGTCGTCGAGAGGCACATCGAACACTTCGGCTGCCGTTGCCTGGTGTACGTCACGATCAGCAGCAAAAGCAGCGAGCAAACCGGCATCGCCTGACAAGTGAGCCATGATGCGCAATTCGATCTGCGAGTAATCCGCTGCGAGTAGCAACGATCCTGGCGGTGCGATGAAGGCTTGGCGGATGCGCCGGCCTTCCGGTGTGCGGATCGGAATGTTTTGAAGATTTGGATCAGTCGAGGAGAGTCTACCTGTTTGTGCAACGGCTTGATGATACGAAGTGTGGATGCGGCCCGTCTTCGGATCCGCCTGCAGCGGCAGTTTCTCGGTATAGGTGCTACGCAACTTGGCGATGCTGCGATAGTCGAGGATTAACTGCGGCAGCTTGTGCGCCTCCGCTAATTCTTCGAGTACATCTTCTGCGGTCGACGGCTGACCAGTCGGTGTTTTGCGCAGCACCGGGATCTGCATCTTCTCGAACAGAATCTGCTGTAACTGTTTTGGCGAGTCGACATTGAATTCCACGCCCGCTTCTAGGTGCGCCGCCGCTTGTAATTCGGCAGCACGTTGCGCGAGCTCTGCACTCTGCACTCGCAACATGTCGCGATCTATCAGAACGCCATAACGCTCCATGTGTTGCAGGACGGCAACGAGGGGTTGCTCGAAATCCTCATATAATTTTTTGAGCAGTGGCTCGTGATCGATTGCAGGCCACAAGGTGCGATGCAAGCGTAGCGTGATATCGGCATCTTCGGCCGCGTACTCCGCAGCCCGTTCGATCGACACCTGGCTGAAAGGGATCTGCTTGGCTCCCTTTCCGGCGACATCTTCGTAGTGAATGGTTTTGATGCCGAGATAGTTCTCGGCGGCAGAATCCATGTCGTGTCGCGTCGCCACACTATTCCACACGTAAGACTCGAGCATCGAGTCGTAAGCCATGCCGCGCAGTTCGATCCCGTGGTTAGCGAGCACGTGTGCATCGTATTTGAGATGGTGCCCGAGCTTGGCGTGCTGCTCGCTCTCGAGCAGCGGACGCAAGTGCGCGAGGACCGTATCCCGATCGAGTTGTGCCGGGGCGCCGACGTAATCATGAGTGAGCGGAATGTAAGCAGCTTTGCCCGGCTCGATGCAGAACGAGACGCCGACGATCTGCGCTTGCCGATAGTCGAGACTCGTCGTTTCCGTATCGAAAGCGAACAAGCTCGCGCTCTCGAGCGCGCCGATCCAGCGATCGAGGTGTTCTATATCGAGTATGGTTTCGTAGAGTCGCGGAGCCTCGGTAACGCGAGGATCTCGCTCAAGATCGTGAGAGCCGATCGACGGCGTTATAACCGACGGACTCGAGGCATCAGTTTTTGTTGAGCCTTCGCTACTCGCCGCATCGCCACCCAAACTGCGCAACAACGCACGGAATTCCATGCGCGTGTAAATCTCGCGCAAACGTGCCTCGTTGGCAGCGCGACGCGTGAGGTCGTTCGCTTCGATCGGCAGGTCGAGATCGCAGCGGATAGTCGCCAGTTGTCGCGACAACTCGAGTGTGGCGAGTCCGGCGCGCAGATTCTCACCGACCTTGCCGCTGACCTCGTCAGCGTGCGCGACGAGGTTATCGAGCGTTTTATATTGGCCGAGCCACTTTGCAGCCGTTTTGGGGCCTACCTTATCGATACCTGGAATGTTGTCCGAGGTGTCACCGACGAGTGCGAGATAGTCGATGATCTGCTCGGGCCACACATCGAATTTGTCTTTTACGCCATCGCGATCGTAGAGGCTGCCCGACATCGTATTGATGAGCGTGATGTGCTCGCTGACGAGCTGGCACATGTCTTTGTCGCCCGTCGAGATCAGCACTCGTTGCCCTGCTGCGGCCGCGCGCCGAGCTAGAGTGCCAATGACGTCATCGGCTTCGACGCCGCTGATGCGCAGTAGCGGCAACCCTAAGGCTTCGACCGTATCGAGCAGTGGTTGCACCTGAGCTCGTAGATCGTCTGGCATCGGTGGCCGATGCGCTTTGTACTCGGCAAACAGTTCATCGCGAAAAGTTTTGCCAGGTGCATCGAAAACGACAGCGAACTGCGTGGCTTCGTAGTCACGCAAGAATTTGAGCAACATATTGACCACGCCGAGTACGGCGCCGGTCGGTTCACCTTGGGAGTTGGTGAAAGGCGGAAGGGCGTGGAAAGCCCGATAGAGATACGAAGAGCCGTCGACGAGTAGCAGAGTGTTCATGATGTGCCGTGAAGGATGTGCCCGGGATGGATGTGGCCGGGACGACCGT
>CAIVYV010000127.1 GCA_903910215.1 uncultured Pseudomonadota bacterium | reverse complement strand
CCGCCGGTATCTCGGGTCTCGACTGGCGCACGGCGTCTAACACATCCCAGCCATCTCCGTCTGCCATGAACTGATCGGTGATGACCAAGTGCAGCGACGTTGGACTTTGAATCATCTCCGCTGCTGTCCGCCCGGATTCTGCCTCGAGAACTTCGAACCCGAGTCTGGTCAACAGACTGACCAGAAGACGCCGAGCTGCAGGCTCGTCATCCACAACGAGTACCGTGCGTCGCTCACCGTGGTAGCCAATGGCGCTGATCGGCCGGGTGTCGTCGATCAAACTGACCACGTCATCGATACATCCAATGGGTGCGTCAACGCCAAACGAGAAACTGGCACCTCGACCAAGTTCGCTCGTGACCGACAAACTCCCGCCCATCAAATTCACGAGCTGCTTCGCCGTCGTCAGACCCATCCCGGCACCTTTGCCAGCCGCTCGAGTATGGCGACCGACACGCTCGAACGGCAGGAAGATCCGCTCTTGATCCTCGGGTGCGATGCCTTCACCCGTGTCGCTGACGGTGAAGGTGAGGCGCACGGTCGCCGAATCGAGCCTCGAAACGCCATAGTTGAGCGTGATCAATCCCTCGCGGGTATGCCGAGCTGCATTAACCAAAAGATTATCGAGCACTTGCCGTAGTCGACTTGCATCGATCAGTACGATGAGCCCCTGCACATCGAGACTTCCCGTCCGGCGTTGTAAAACGAAGCGGTTACGATTACGCGCAGTGAAAATTTGCGCCGTCAATTCCACCGCGCGAATGAACTCGGTCAAATAAAACGGCTCAGGTCTTAGGGTCAATGCGCCCGAAAGTCCACGCGCATAATTCAAGATCTCGTCAATCATGCCAAGTAGATGCTTGGCACTGGCGATGATGCTGCGAAGACCCTCCGTACCCGCCTCTCCCAGTCGACTACTACGCAGCAACAACTGGGCGTTACCGAGCACCGTATCGAGTGGTGTCCGAAGTTCGTGACTCATCCTAGCCAAGAACTCGACCTGTCCTGCACTGCGGGCCTCAGCGCGTGTTAGCTGCATTCGAAGTTCCCGCGTGCTCTCGGTGAGTGCGAAGAGCACTAGAGGCATGCCGAGAATCAAAGCCAAAGGCGCGACCTCCAAGGCGACCATGTGCGATTCGTCGAAAGTCTGCGAGAAAACAACCCTCACGATGCCGAACAAGAAGATTACGAGGAGCAGACCCGCGAGTACTCGTTGCTCGGTGCCTGCCCCGCGCACAGCCAGCCAACACAAATAGGCGCCGCAAAGCTGCGTCGGTAGAAACAGGTAACTCCACGCGTGCAATCCCATACGGAAGTCGACCGCAATCGACCACACCTGTGCGATCACTTGCACCGCAATCAGTACCGCACAAACGAGCAAAGTTCGACGATAACGGCGCAGCACTGGAAAAAAGAAGAACAAGAACGAAGACCAGCCGAGCAAGGTCAGCGCACCCCCCATGGGCATGACTGCACTCGGTACCGGCAGGCTCGTCGGCCAGAACTGGGCCTGCAGTACGCCCGTGCGGTGTAACTCGATCAAGGTCTCGCCAAGTAACGCCACCACGAAACTCGCATAGACGCTCTGCCCTGTGCGAACGAACAGGAGTAGCCCGAACATGATGCCGAGCAGCAAACCGCCCGCCGCGAGATGCACGAGTAATTCGCGTCTCTCAACGCTGCGTACGGCCAACTCGGGCTCTAAAATCTCACTTCGAAGATCAAT
>CAIVYV010000126.1 GCA_903910215.1 uncultured Pseudomonadota bacterium | reverse complement strand
GATGCTGCATGCGCGTCGACCCTCGCCATCGGCCGAGCCGATGGCTTGCGCCGCATCCTCAATCACTCGAAGGTCATACTGCTTGGCAAGTTGCATCACCGGATTCATGTCGACCATCTGGCCGTAGAGATGCACCGGCATGATCGCCTTGACGATCACACCCGAGGCGCGGTGACGCAGACCCTCGGAGGAGGTCGTGCAATCACGTTGCAGCACGGCGGCCAGTTGAGCTGCATCCACGTTGAACGTGTCGGGGTCAATATCGACGAAAATCGGCCGCGCACCCGCGCGAGCGATCGTGCCGGCGGTCGCGAAGAACGTATACGGCGTCGTCAAGACGCCGCAGCCGGGACCGATGTCGAGCGCCATCAATGCGGCGAGCAGCGCATCGGTGCCTGAGGACATGCCGATGCCGTAACGGCAACCGCTGTACGCAGCGACGGAAGCCTCGAGCTCCCGAACGCCAGGCCCCAAGATGAAGGCCTGCGAATCGCAAACTTGCTCGATGGCCGCATCGATCTCGGCTTTCAGAGCGCGGTACTGCGGTTTGAGGTCGAGCAGCGGAACCTGGATTTTGTCGGTCATATTGTTCGCAGTATAAGAGTCAGGCGGCGTAGCGGGGGCGATACCAATCGACGAACCGTTGCACGCCCTCCTCGATCGAGACGCGCGGCCGGTAGCCGACGAGCGCCTCGAGGTGGGACATATCCGCGTAGGTGTTCTCGACATCGCCCGGCTGCATGGGCAAGAGCGTCTTGCGCGCTTCGCAACCGAGTGCGCGCTCCAGCAACTCGATGAAGTAGAGCAACTCGACGGGCTCGCTGTTGCCGATATTGCAGATCCGAAACGGCGCGCGACTCGATGCCGGATTCGCCACAGTGGCATCCCATGCCGGGTTCGGCAGTGGCGGCTTCTCGAGCACACGGACCACGCCCTCGACGATATCGTCGATGAAGGTGAAATCTCGACGGTGCCGACCGTAGTTGAAGACCTCGATCGGCTCACCTGCGAGTATCTTGCGAGCGAAGATCATCGGACTCATGTCCGGCCGACCCCAGGGCCCGTAAACCGTGAAAAAGCGTAGCGCTGTCACCGGCAAGCCGAAGAGCTCCGCGTAATTGTGCGCGAACAGCTCGCCCGCCCGCTTGGTCGAGGCATAGAGCGACACCGGATGATCGACACCGTGATCGGGCGAATACGGCATGCGCGCATTCAAGCCATACACGGAACTGGTCGAGGCGAAGACAAGGTGCTCGATCCCATGCGCGCGACATCCCTCCAGCACGTTCACCGTTCCGCGAATATTGCTATCGACGTAGACATGTGGATGGGTCAAAGAATACCGCACGCCCGCTTGTGCACCAAGATGAACAACGTGCTGAAAGCCGCTTCGATCGAACAACTCGCGCATGGCAGCATCGTCGGCTAAATCGACTCGATGAAACGAAAATCGCGCTTGGGTATGAAGTCGCGCAAGTCGGGCTTCTTTCAGCGCGACATCGTAATAATCATTGAGATTATCGAGGCCCACGACCTCATAGCCCATCGACAGCAGCCGTTCCGACACATGCATACCGATGAAACCGGCAGCTCCCGTGACGAGCGTTTTCACCGAAAGAGCGCCTTACCGCCATTCGCCTTGGCAATGCGATCAAGCATCGCCTCGTGCGCACTCAGTTCGTCGGCTGCTGCATGAACGACCTTCAAGATACCCGGCGGTCGCTGCATCGGCGCGGTCGCAGCCAGTTGGCGCGTTTGTGCCGACTCGATCAACGCGAGTGCGCTCTGCCCGCCCGTCATCGCGAGGTAAACGTCCGCCAGGATGCGCGCATCGAGTAAGGCGCCGTGCAGATCGCGCTTGGAGTTGTCGACCCCGTAACGCTTGCAAAGCGCATCGAGACTGTTGCGTTGCCCTGGGTGCATCTCGCGCGCCAGCAGCAACGTATCGAGCACGCGGCACCGCTGATCGATCCGCCCCAAGTCGCTCGCCACTCGCGAGAGCTCGGCGTTCAAAAACCCCACATCGAAAGCCGCGTTGTGAATGATGAGCTCCGCGTCGGCCACAAAATCGAGCAGCTCGTGCACGATCTCGGCAAAACGCGGCTCACGCGAGAGCTTGGCGAGCGTCAATCCGTGCACAGCGACCGCGCCCTCATCCACCTCACGCTCGGGGTTCAGATAGCGGTGAAAATGCCGCCCGGTCGGACGACGACTCACGAGTTCGACGCAGCCGATCTCGATGATGCGGTGTCCCTGCGAGACTTCGAGGCCCGTGGTTTCGGTGTCGAGAACGATCTGCCGCATGGGCGCGCAGTCTACCCGAGGAGCGCATCGATCGCGGCGTTTGCCAAGCGATCCACGCGCTCATTACCCGGTACGCCCGAGTGCCCCTTCACCCAGTGCCACTCGATCTCATGGCGCGAGGCGATCGCATCCAAACGCTCCCAGAGGTCTTGGTTCTTCACAGGCTTGCGATCGGCCGTCTTCCACCCCCGCGCCTTCCACGACTTCAGCCATTCGGTAATGCCGCGGCGCACGTACTCGGAGTCGGTGTACAACCTGATCGGCACGGGGCGTTTCAAGGCCTCGAGCGCCGAGATCACGGCCATCAGCTCCATGCGATTGTTGGTGGTCATCGCCTCGGCGCCCGAGAGCTCTCGAAAGTGCTCGCCCATTTCGAGCGTGGCACCCCAGCCGCCGGGGCCCGGGTTACCGCGACAAGCGCCGTCGGTGTAGATCTCAACCGTGCTCATGATCCGTTGGTCTCGACCAGGCCACCGAGTACGGCACGTCGACGGTCGCGCAGCATCGGACGCAGCGGCGTCAACGCATGCAAGCGCTTACGGGCCTTGAGCAGAAATCCCCCCGCCGGCAGTGGATAGAACCAGCCACGTTTGACTCGTAGCGCCGCCTCACGCGGCTCACCCCAGGGCAGCTCGTACAGATATCGGCGCACCTCGAGCACGTCATAACCCAACAAACGCAGCCAGTCGCGCAGCCGCCGCTCAGAGAGCAATCGCCGAAGGCCGGGGGGATACCCGTGCCGACTCGCCGCAGCGCGTAGCCCCCAAGGGCTCATCGGTACGAAGCCGAGGACGAGTAGCTTGCCGTCGCCTGCGAGTACCCGATCGACCTCGCGAAGAAGGGCATAGGGGTCAACTTCAAATTCAAGCGTGTGCGGCAACAGCACAGCATCGACCGAATCGCCTTGAATCGGTAGTTGCGTGAGTCGTGCACGAAGCTCCGCGCCGTGATCGTCGATTCCGGCGATCAAAGTCTGGGAGCGCGTGCGTGCGCCCTCGAGCAAACAACGATCGCCACCCCAGGCGCCAAGTTGCAGCATCTCCCATCCAAAACAGTCTTCGAGAGACTCGCGCAATAGCGCGGATTCTGAACGCAGCAGCGCTGCGCCGCGCAGGCTAGCAAACCACTCTTGGAGGGGGCGAGATGACAGGTCGTTCACGATGGCGGAAAAGATAGCAATTTTG
>CAIVYV010000125.1 GCA_903910215.1 uncultured Pseudomonadota bacterium | reverse complement strand
TGATCGGCATGGGACTGCTGTTCATTTTCATGCTCGCTTACTACAAAGTTTTCGGTCTTGTCGCGAATATCGTTTTGCTCGCCAACGTGGTGCTGCTCACGGCTTTGCTGACGGCCTTCAAGGCCGCCTTGTCGCTGCCCGGTATCGCGGGTATCGTGCTCACGGTTGGCATGGCGGTGGACGCCAACGTGCTGATCTACGAGCGCATCCGTGAAGAAATGCGCAACGGTGTGACGCCGCAGACCGCGATTGCCAAGGGCTTCGAGAAAGCCTTCTCGGCCATCGCCGATTCCAACATCACCACCTTGATCGCCGGTATCGTGTTGTGGGCGTTCGGCACGGGTGCCATCCGCGGTTTTGCCGTGGTGCTCTCGCTCGGCATCATCACCTCCATGTTCACGGCATTGTTGGGTAGTCGCGCTTTGCTGACGTTGATGTACGGCGGTAGCCGTCGCCCCGAGCGCTTGGCCATCTGATCGCCGTCACGAGGTAACCGTCATGGAATTTTTCAAGGGCAACTCCGCGATCGGCTTCATGCAAGGTCGCAAGCTGGCGTACCTCGTTTCGACGATCCTGTTCGTCGTTTCGATCGGCGCGCTGGTCTTCAAAGGTCTGAATCTCGGTGTGGATTTCACTGGTGGCGTCACCATCGAGGCGAAATTCACCCAACAGGCACAGCCGGAGACCCTGCGCCGCAGCTTCGAGGCGGCCGGTTTCGAAGACGTGCAGGTTCAGAACTTCGGCTCCTCGCGCGATGTGGCGATTCGCTTGCCGCCACCCTCAGGTGAAACAGCTGATGCCATTCGCTCGCGTGTCGAGACGATATTGCGTGCTGCCGATGCCAATGTGGTGATCAGTCGCGCCGAGATCGTAGGACCTCAGGTCGGTGCCGAGCTTCGCAACTCGGCGATCGTGGCTCTCATCAGCACGCTCATCCTGATCTTCATCTACGTTTTCTTGCGATTCCATGCGTGGCAGTTGTCGGCAGGTGCGATTCTTGCGGCGATTCACGACCCGATCATCGTGCTCGGCTTCTTTGCGATCACCGGCATGGTGTTTGATCTTTCGGTCGTGGCGGCACTGCTCGCCGTCATTGGTTATTCGCTCAACGATACCGTGGTCGTATTCGATCGTATTCGCGAGCGCTTTGAGGTGAACAAGCGCATGGAGCCCTTCATGGTGCTCGACCAGTCGGTCAACCAGACGCTCTCGCGTACGATCATGACGAGCTTGACCACCTTGATCGTCGTCATCGTGTTGCTGTTGCTCGGTGGTCCGGTGCTGCAGAGTTTCTCGGCGGCACTGGTCGTCGGTATCCTCATCGGTACCTACTCGTCGATCTATATCGCCGCCTCTGTCGCGCTCGATGCGGGTTTGACCGCCGAGAGCCTCTTCCCGACCCGCAAGAAGCTCGCCATCGACGACATGCCCTGAGGGTGTAGCCCTCAGGCGCCTTGCCCCCCTACAATCGGGCGCAACATCCCGAGGGGGGCAAGATCATGAACTGGCGCATCAAGCCGCTTGACGACATCCTGGCCAACGCTGAACGTCGGAGCCTCAAGCGCTCCCTTGGCGGCTTCCAACTCACCATGATGGGCGTCGGTGCCATCATCGGCACCGGTATCTTCGTGTTGACCGCCGAGGCCGCGCAGAAAGCGGGTCCCGGCATGATGGTGTCGTTCATCATCGCGGGGTTCGTTTGCGCGGTCGCGGCGCTCTGCTACGCCGAGCTTGCCTCGATGGTGCCGGTATCCGGCTCCGCCTACACCTACAGTTACGCGGTCATGGGCGAAGTCGTCGCCTGGGTCGTCGGTTGGGCTCTCGTACTCGAATACGCCGTGGCGGCGAGTGCGGTCTCGGTCGGATGGTCCAATTATTTCGTCGGGCTCATGGATCGCAGTCTCGGCATCTCTATCCCTGAGGAGTTCACCCGCGGGCCTTATGCGGGCGGCGTGATGAACGTGCCAGCAGCGACGATTGCGTTGCTCGTGACTTCCTTGTTGATCGTCGGCACGCGCGAGAGCGCGAGCGTCAATGCGGTACTCGTGGCCATCAAGGTGGCTGCGCTGACCCTGTTCGTCTTTCTGGCGTTACCGGTGATCAACGGCGACAACTTCGAGCCGTTTGCACCGAATGGATTCTGGGACGCAACGGGCCTCGGTATCGCAGGTGCCGCCGCGTCGATCTTCTTTGCCTACGTGGGCTTCGATGCGGTCTCGACCGCAGCCGAAGAAACCGAGAATCCGCAACGCAACATCCCGATCGGTTTGATCGGCAGTCTCGCGATCTGCACGATTTTCTACATGCTGGTCGCTGCCGGTGTGATCGGCTCGGTTGGTGCCCAGCCGGTGCTCGATGCCGCTGGTCGCGCGATCTCGCCGGGCAGCCCGGAGTTCGCGGCGGTATGCGCTCTGCCTGAGAACGCGCAGGCGGTTGCTTGCAGCCGTGAGCCGCTGGCCTTCGTGCTCGAGCTGTTGGGCTGGGACAAGGTATCGCAGTTGATCGGTCTGGCCGCGTTCCTCGCGCTGCCGTCGGTCATCTTGATGATGCTCTTCGGTCAGACGCGCATTTTCTTTGTGATGGCGCGTGATGGCCTGCTGCCTGCTGCCGACACGCTCACCAAAGTGCACCCGAAGTTCCACACGCCCTACGTCGTGACGATCATCACGGGTGTGGCCGTGACGGTGTTTGCTGCCTTCTTCCCGGTGGGAGTGCTCGCGGACATCGCCAACAGCGGCACGCTGTTCGCGTTCATGGCGGTCTCGGTCGGTGTGCTGATCCTGCGTGTGCGTGAGCCGAATCGTCATCGGCCTTTCAGCACGCCAGCCGTGTGGGTGGTCGGCCCGTTGGCGTTGCTCGGTTGCGGCTTCCTGTTCTTCTCGTTGCCGCCCTCGACGCAGCTGACCTTCGTCTATTGGTCACTTGCCGGCTTGGCGCTGTACTTCCTCTACGGATTCCGCAACAGCCCGCTCGCGCGTTCGAAGAAGTGATCGACGCGCATGGCTGAGTCTGATCCGAAGCTCGCCAATCGCATCCTGATCGGTCTCGTGGTGGGCGCCCTCGCGGGCGCCCTCACGTTGATCGTGGGTGCTGAAGTGCCTGCTGTACTCGAGAGTGCACAGGCGCTCTCGGTCGCGATCTTCGATCCGCTCGGCCAAATTTTTCTGCGTTTGCTGTTCTTCGTGGTGATGCCGCTGGTCTTTGCATCACTGGCCGCGGGTGTCGTGCAGCTCGGTGATCTCTCGCGCCTCGGGCCGCTGTCGGCACGGACGTTCACGCTGTTCTTCCTCAACATGTCGATTGCCTGCGTGCTCGGGCTCGTCATGATGAACGTGCTGCAGCCCGGTGCCGCTCTAGACCCCGAGACGCAGACTCGTCTCGTCAGCGCCTATGGCGGTGATACCGAGAAGATCATGCAGCGTCAGGCCGAGCAGCCGCCGATGAGTTTGCAGACCGTCGTCGACATGTTCATGCCGCGCAACCTCATCGGTGCGATCACGGGTAATCAACGTGGCACGCTCGGTGAAGTGCTGCCCCTGATCCTGTTCGCGATCTTGTTGGGGGCGGCGGCGATCCGTCTCGGCGGACGCCGGCGTGAGCAACTGCAATCGGGGCTTGAGCTCGTCGCCGAACTCATGACCGGCATCGTGCAGTTCGCCTTGCGTATCGCGCCCTATGCGGTCCCCGCGATGATCTACAGCGTGGTGGTGAAGATCGGCTGGGACATCCTCATCGCTCTGGGTTTGTTCGTCATCGGTTGCCTCGTTGTGATGTTGGTGCATCTCTTCGGCACGATGTCGCTGTGGCTGAAACTGTTCTCACGCTACTCACCGATGCAGTTCTGGCGCACGATTCGACCCGTGCTCGTGACGGCGTTTTCGACGAGTTCGAGCAGCGCCACGTTGCCAGCCGCACTCGCTTCGGCCCGGGGTGACCTTGGCATGAAGCCGACCACGGCCGGATTCGTGCTACCTCTCGGTACTACCATGAACATGGCCGGCACCGCCCTCTACGAGGGTTGCGTGGTGCTCTTCGTAGCGCAGGTATTTGGCATTCACCTCGACTTTGCCCAGCAGGTCACGCTGTTGCTGCTCGCCGTGCTTGGCGCAGTGGCGGCTGCCGGTATCCCCGGTGGTTCTTTGCCCATCATCGCAGGTCTCTTGATCACTTTCGGTGTTCCTGCCGAGGGCATCGGCATCGTTCTCGGTGCCGATCGTTTGCTCGACATGACTCGAACTATGGTCAACGTCGGCGCTGACATGGTCACGACGGCCGTGGTCGATAGTCTCGAGCGTAAGGCTGCCGGAGAGTAGCGCTCGCGATTTAACCTTCGATCAGTACGCTCGTAAGGTGCGGCTTGCAGAGCGCGACCAGCGCGTCATAAACCTTGGGTGAACCGGCGATGATGTTGCCGCCTTGCGTGTATTCGCCGCCACTCAAGGTTCCGACGCGACCGCCGGCTTCTTCGATCAGCAGCGTTCCGGCAGCGGTATCCCAAGGACCGAGTCCGATTTCGAAGAAACCATCGGTGCGCCCAGCAGCAACATAGGCGAGATCGAGCGCAGCAGAGCCTGGGCGACGAACGCCTGCGCTCGCGATCATCACGTCCTTGAGCATCGCCATGTAGGCATCGAGATGCTGCGTATTCGCGCGGTACGGGAAGCCGGTGCCGATCAGCGCGCCGTCGAGTCCGCGCAGATTCGTCACGCGAATGCGGCGGTTCTCAAGATGGGCGCCATCGCCACGCGAGGTGGTGAAGACCTCCTGGCGCATCGGATCGTAGATGACCCCGTGTTCCACCCGTCCGCGAACGCGACAGGCGATCGAGACGCAAAACTGCGGAAAGCCGTGGATGAAGTTCGTCGTGCCATCGAGCGGGTCGATCACCCACTCAAAGGGACTCGAGCCGATCGCGCCACTCTCTTCGCACAGGAAGGCATGGTCTGGATAGGCGCGACGGATGGTCGAGATGATCTCGGCCTCGGCAGCCCGGTCAACATCGGTCACGAAATCGTTACGACTCTTGCTCGAGATTTCGAGCGAATCGAGCCGGTTGAGGCTGCGTACGATGACCTCGGCCGCACGGCGTGCCGCGCGTACGGCGATATTGAGTAATGGCTGCATGTTGGCAAAGAGCGATTGAAAACGCCGCTAGAATACCATGCGTGATACCTAGCCCCGCTGACATCCGTGTCGTTCTCATCGAGACCTCCCACCCCGGCAACATCGGGGCGGTGGCACGTGCCATGAAAAACATGGGTCTCTCGCAGCTCGTACTCGTCCGACCGCGGGAGTTTCCGCACAGTGAGGCCAGCGCTCGTGCCTCTGGGGCTACCGACGTCCTCGAGCAGGCGAGGGTGGTGGATCGCATCGAGGATGGACTCGCGGGCTGCGGTCTCGTGGTCGCGACCACTGCGCGTGATCGCGATCAAAACTTCCGCGTGCTCGATGTGCGTGATGCGGCAGCACGCGTCGTCGAGGAATCAGTACGAGGCCCGGTTGCGCTGATGTTCGGTAACGAACGCACGGGCCTCACCAATGCCGAGTTGTCGCTCGCGCATCTGCTGCTGCGTATTCCTGCTAATCCCGAATACGCCTCGCTCAATCTCGCGATGGCGGTGCAGTTGGTGACTTATGAGGTCTATCGCGCGCGCGGCGCTAGGCACGAGCCGGCGCCGGGTCTCGTACCGTTGGCACCAGCCGACGACATGGAGCGTTTGTATGTGCACCTCGAGCAGGTGCTGCAGGAGATCGGCTTTCGCGATCGAACGACAAGCGGCAAACATTTGATGGAGCGTATACGGCGCTTCATCAATCGCGCGGAGCTCGATCAGAACGAGGCCAACATCATGCGCGGCATTCTCACAGCCGTGCAGAACAAACGCCGTCAGGCCGGGCCGCGCGAGTGACATCACCGGCCGCGCCGATATTTCTCGATCACGCCTCGACGACGCCCTGTGAGCCCGAGGTTATCGATGCCATGCGCGATTGCCTTGCGGGTGATACGGGCATCGGTAATCCCTCATCCAGCACGCATTATTTTGGCAAGGTCGCAGCCGATCTCATCGAGCAGGCGCGAGGCGATATCGCAGCCCTGATCGGCGCCGATCCGCGCGAGTTGATCTTCACTTCCGGTGCGACCGAGTCCGACAACCTCGCCATTCTGGGTATCGC
>CAIVYV010000124.1 GCA_903910215.1 uncultured Pseudomonadota bacterium | reverse complement strand
TGCCTGCGCCGAGTAGGGTTGCCTTACGCGCACTCTTCGCACTCGCCGCGTGCATCGAAAGCGGGTAGAGACCCTTGAGGATGCCCTGCTCCACACCGGCGGGCATCGCCGGCATGGCGTAGTTTTCGTTCATCACCGTGACGTAATAGAAAATGTTCTCGCCTTCGGCATACATGCGACGCAAGCCATCTTGCATGATGACGGCGAGTTCATAGCCATAGGTCGGATCGTACGAACGACAATTCGGCACCATCGTCGAGAGCAACTGGCTGTGACCATCCTGGTGCTGCAAGCCCTCACCCGCGAGCGTCGTACGACCGGCGGTGGCGCCGAGCAGGAAACCGCGCGCCTGCATGTCACCGGCAGCCCAGATGAAATCACCCACGCGCTGGAAGCCGAACATCGAGTAGAAGATGTAGAACGGCACCATGCTGATCGCATTGTTGGCGTACGAGGTGCCTGCCGCCATCCACGAACACATGGCACCCGCTTCATTGATGCCCTCTTCGAGGATCTGCCCCTTCTTATCCTCTCGATAAGACATGAGTTGATCAGCGTCTTGCGGCGTATAGAGCTGCCCCATCGACGAGTAGATACCGACCTGACGGAACAGACCCTCCATGCCAAAGGTGCGTGCCTCATCGGGCACGATCGGCACGATGTGCTTGCCGATACCTTTATCTTTGAGCAGCGCCGTCAGGATGCGCACGAACGCCATGGTGGTCGAAATCTCACGCCCCTCGCTTCCCTCAAGCAAAGGCTTGAAGAGTTCAAGCGAAGGCACGGGCAGCGGGCTGCCCATGCGACGACGCGCTGGCAGATAGCCGCCGAGACTCTTGCGTTTACTGCGCAGATAGCGCAACTCCTCGCCGTCTTCCTCGGGTCTGCGGAACGGCAAACGCGATACTTCTTCGTCAGACACCGGAATGTTGAACCGGTCGCGGAAACCGCGCAGATCCTCATCCGAGAGTTTCTTCTGCTGGTGGGCAACCATCTGCCCTTCGCCCGACTTACCCATACCGAAACCTTTGACGGTCTTGGCGAGGATGACCGTCGGTTGACCGCGATGCGTCGCCGCTGCGGCGTAGGCGGCGTAGACTTTGCGCGGATCGTGACCGCCGCGGTTCAAGCGCCAGATTTCCTCGTCCGACATGTTGGCCACCATGGCCTTCAACTCGGGGAACTTTCCGAAGAAATTCTCGCGCGTGTACGCACCGCCCTTGGCCTTGAAGTTCTGGTACTCGCCGTCGACGCACTCTTCCATGACGCGACGCAGCAAGCCTTGCGAGTCTTTGGCCAGCAGCGGATCCCAACGTGAACCCCACAATACTTTGATGACGTTCCAACCCGCACCGAGGAAAGCGGCTTCCAACTCCTGAATGATCTTGCCGTTACCACGGACCGGCCCGTCGAGCCGTTGCAGATTGCAGTTGATCACGAAGACGAGGTTGTCGAGTTTCTCGCGCACGGGCATCGTGAGCGCGCCCATCGACTCGGGCTCATCCATCTCACCGTCACCCAAGAACGCCCAGATCTTGCGATCACTCGGCGCAATGAGACCGCGGTGCTCAAGGTAGCGCTGGAAGCGTGCCTGGAAGATCGCCTGCATGGGGCCCAAGCCCATCGAGACGGTCGGGAACTGCCAGAAGTCCGGCATCAACCACGGATGGGGATACGAGGACAAACCGTTGCCCGCCACTTCCTGGCGGAAATGAC
>CAIVYV010000123.1 GCA_903910215.1 uncultured Pseudomonadota bacterium | reverse complement strand
CGATCAGATGCTGGCCTAAGATAGGCAACGGCCGTACTGCTGCGACGCGCTTGCCACTGCGTCACCTGATAGAAACCGAAACCCGCTTGGGATGCCCCGTTGAAATCGTCGTTCAGCGCATAGCCGCAAGCTGTCGTCGCATCGAGGAACACACTCGATAGCGGATTACGATAGCGCAAGTCTTCGACCCCGAGCGGGCCTTCAGCGCCGTGATAGCGAGACGCGCCGCGCGCTTGTCTCTCGGCCTTACAAAAGTACGGCAGCACGGCATCGTAATTCCATCCGTCGGCGCCGAGTGCAGCCCATTCGTCGTAATCAGCAGCATCGCCACGGATGTAGCACATCGCATTGATCGAACTGCTACCGCCCAACACGCGTCCGCGCGGCCAGTACAAGCGTCTGCCGTGAAGCTCCGGTTCAGGCTCGGTGTAGTAATCCCAATTGATACGCGGGTTACCGACGAGCTTCGAGAGGCCCGCTGGCATATGAATGAAAGGATTGATATCGCGACCGCCCGCCTCGATCAGCAAGACCCGAAGGTCACCGCTCGCGCTCAGGCGATTGGCGAGCACGCAGCCAGCCGAGCCGGCACCGATGATGATGAAATCGTAGTCGAGGGTCGTCATCCGGAGGACAACGATACGCT
Organism: uncultured Pseudomonadota bacterium; assembly: GCA_903910215.1. GTDB lineage: Bacteria > Pseudomonadota > Gammaproteobacteria > Steroidobacterales > Steroidobacteraceae > UBA964. The sequence goes on along the minus strand of CAIVYV010000123.1, from coordinate 2,371 downwards.
AATTTCCTCGCCACGTACCGCGGGACCATCGAGACCACACTCCCCCGCTATCGCGAAAGACGTAATAGTCGCGCTGATGCTGCGGTGTGCCGCGTAATGTGCCCGCCAATAGGAACGCTTCAGAAACCCCATCGCCATCGAGATCGACGAATACGAGCTGAGGCGCCGGCGCGTTACCGCCTGGGTCTAGCACGGAAGCCGATAGCGAAAACTCTTTACGGATGGCCTCTTCGAGCGAGGCGCTGACCGGCGTCTCGGCCGGTATCACTCGCAGTGTCGAGCGCCAAACCGCATAGCGCGCTGGTGTAGCCGCAGGATCCGCCTTGGGTGGCGATTTCTTTGACTCCAGCGCCGCAACCCGACGAGCCTCGTCACGTAATGCTGCAGTATTGGCAGGCTGGTTAGCGGAAATCTCGCCTCGGACGATGGCGTTCAGCACGTTGCGCCCATGCTCGCTCGAATCGAAGCGCAAAAATCGCAGCGCACTGGCTCTAGCATCGGCCGTCGATGCGGCGAGCGCCCGCTTGAGCTGACTCGCCACGCTCAAGCGCAGCGGATCGGCAATCGGAGTCAAACTGACCAACAACGTCGCAAGCAGAATAACCGACACGCCAAAATTGACTCGGCTGATTGCCCCAAGCCATGGACCCGCTCGCAGACTCGCATAGGCATATCCCACGGCGTATAGAACTGCAAAAATCGCCGTGACGAGACCCCAGTATCGAGCCGGCGTGAGACCCAACTCGATTAATCGCACGCTCATCGAATACAGCGCAGTGAGCGCGATCAGCACCAGCAGCGGTGGCACGACGCGCAGCGCCTGCTGCAACCAGTTTCCGTAGCCTGGATCAAGATTGCCTTCGCGGTAAGCCGCGTTGAAGAGCAGCAATGTCACTGCAACGAGTGCGAGCAGTACAGCGCTATTGATGACGCGCTCACCGCTACCAAGCAACGCGGGCAACTTCGGCAGCAAAGCCAGTGAGAACGCGATGACGATAAGACCTGCGAGCGGCAAAAGCCACTTCATCAAACCGAGCAACTGATCGAGCACACCGTCGATGAATCGATCGCTGCTACCGATGATTTGGGTCGCCGTTGCAAATGCTAGCGTCGTGGCGGGATAGACGAAACGCGGATCACTAAAGACCGTTTTGAAAAAATCGTTACCCAGCGTTTCGAACAGCGCAGCCCAGAGCAACAACAGCAACCAGAACGCACCCGTGAACAAGGCAGATTCGGCGAGCGTGAGATAACTGCGCCAAGCACTACGAAAAAGCACGGGATAAGGGGTGCGCCATCGACCCGTTTCGAGACGCGCACGTAGCATCGGTAGTGCGATAAGCCACGCGACTGCCCAAGGAAGTAGAAAGCCTGCGATACGATCTTCTTCTAAGCTGATCTCGCCAAACGACCCATAACCGGTGAACGCCAAAAACGCCGCCACGGCAACGCCCGACACCCATAGCACTCGATCGTGACGGTGTGCCCATAAGACCAACAGGGTCAAGGGTAAAAAGACGGCGACGAGATAGGCAGCGAAGAGTCCGCCGGGAGCACTTGCCGGCCACGCGCCACTGTCGATGGATTGATGCAGCCACCACAGCGCCAAGGCTTGAATCAATGCCAGGACGAGCGCGCCCTTCGAAAAGGACTCCGACCTCAACTCTTTCGACATGCAACCCCCTTTTGTTGACTCTTTATGACATGCCGCGTCTCGAACGGTTCGAAATATGAACATTAAATTAACGTTAAAATGACGGCTGTGATCCGCATAACCGAGCTGCAGCTTCCCCTCGCCGAGAAAAGCGTCGAGAACACACCCGAAGAAATTCGGGCGGCGATCCTCAAGCGCCTCGGCATCGACGCGTCCTCACTGATCGATTTCAGCGTCTTCAAACGCAGTTACGATGCCCGCAAAAAACACGAAGGCATCCGCTTCGTCTATATCGTCGACGTCACTGCTCGAGACGAAACAAGCATCCTGCGACGACATGTCAACGATCGTCACATTCGTCCTGCGCCAGACACGCGCTATCAGCCCCCACTTCGCGCACCAATACATCTGCAGGAGCGACCGGTCGTCGTGGGTTTCGGGCCCTGCGGTTTATTTACGGCACTGATCCTCGCGCAGCAAGGCTACCGACCCATTGTTCTCGAGCGAGGCAAGGACGTTCGGCGTCGCACTCAAGACACTTGGGGTCTGTGGCGAAAGAGCGTGCTGACGCCCGAGTCGAACGTGCAATTCGGTGAAGGCGGTGCTGGATTGTTCTCGGACGGCAAGCTCTACAGTCAAATCAAGGATCCGCGATTTCTCGGCCGCAAGGTGATGCAAGAGTTCGTGCGTGCTGGCGCCCCCCCTGAAATTCTTTAT
>CAIVYV010000122.1 GCA_903910215.1 uncultured Pseudomonadota bacterium | reverse complement strand
TGCAGGTTCGATCATCGATTTCAAGTTCGCTAGAGAGCGTACCCTCTCTGTTGATGACGACCGAACGCAGTGTCATCGGTGCGCTCTCGTGATCATGGGCGACATGAGCCGCGTTATCGTTGGTCATAATCTCAGCGCGCCGCCCGTCGAGCCATGCCAACAACACTCGATCGTCACCGTCTGCGACCAGGGATACAAAGCCATGCTGCGTTTTCGTGCCGTCCCGATGAGGAGAGATCGGCTTTGACCAGCTCTTTCCACGATCGATCGAGCGAACCAACTGGATGTCATAACCCTCGGCGGCTGAGGGATCATTTCGCTCCAACCAAAAGGCAACCCAATCGCCGTTATCCAGCACCACCAGCGCGGGTATATCCGCCCAATTCACAAACCAGTTTGAGCCCTCCGCTATGACCCCCTTGCCGGTCGGTTGCCCGTCGAAGTCGAGCGCAAGCCAGTTGAGCATCATTGTTTCTTTGTCGGTGCTCTGCCAGGTCACTACAAAGCCGCGATCTCGTTCCAAGGCGACCGAGGGCTGCGCCCCTTGCAACACCTCTCCAATTCTCGCTCGGCTGAACTCCACCGGCGCACTCCGTGCATCGAGAGATAGAGCCAAGGCCAAGATCGCGAACCAGATGGGTTTCTTCATAGCTCGATCCTCTCTCGGATGAGAATCAGATTAGATCCATACTGCACTCGGTCAAAACCGTATGGAGCGATGGCCCTCTCCATTGCCGCTGTACAGCCCGGTTTCATCCGATCATGTAACTCGACAAAGATCATTCGCGTGCGCGATAGCCAGCGGTGACAGTTCGGGTCTTCAAAGAGCTCTTTTTCAGAGCCTTCGATATCCAGCTTGAGGAGATCGATGCGCCCGGACGGATGTTGCTCAGCCAACTCAGTGAGACCGACGGCTGCAAAACCTGTCTCCCCCGATTGCGCCTCGCGGACACGGAAAGCCCATGACTTCGCCTGCGGATTCTCGATGACGAGCGTAGCGCTACGCGGCCACACGCCACAACGGAGGGCTTTGACTTTCGGATACGCTGCCGTATTGCGTTGAATGAGTTCGAAGTTATCGGAATCCGGCTCAATCGCAATGATGTCGGCCTGCGGGTACAGCTCAGCGAAGCGTATGCTTGCATATCCGACGTTCGCCCCCGCATCGACAATCAGGCGCGGTTCCCCACCCGGAAAGGGATGGTCATACCATCGCTTGACGATAACTTCGTTGAATGCACTCCGATCCGACGTTCCCGTCCGCATGTAGATTGGATTTTCCATGCCAGGAACAGCGATGGAGCGGACACCTCCACCCAGCTTGGTGCGTAGATACAGCATATATCCGCGCAGCACCCCGAACCGACTGAGATAGGCCATGAGATTGTTGCTGCCAGTCATATCTGCGCCTCGCTGAACTACCTACTCACCACAACCGCCTACGTCAGGGCCTCACTCTCGATCGTTAATGCAACCCCTCCCCCAGCCCCTCGGGGGAAGGTGCACTACCGCCTACCATATAATTGTTACAGTTTCTTGACACGCAATCCGGTCGGGGTAGATTGGATTCATTCCTCCAACAAAACTAACGATAGAGGGTGACGATAATGAAGGGACAAAGCGTAGTTTTATGCTTGCTGGTAGCGCTCGGATCGATCGTAACGGCAAGCGCCGAGGGATCGGGTTGGGTACTGAACCTTGAGCGGTCGGCCTTGGTCGAGCGGACGGCAAGTCAGCCTCTCACCGCTAAAGCTCAGCTTATGCTGGTGACCACGGGTGTAGCCCCCAAAGGTCGTGAGGGTCAATTGGCTCTAAACGGCAATGAGCTCTCCTACAACGCAGAGCTGCAATTCAGCGCGAAACTCGATGGTCGGGATTACCCCATTCACGGCTCGACTCTCGGTGACTCTATCGCCATCGATGTCGCAGACGATGAATCGATTCGCTCAACCATTAAAGCGAACGGCAATAAAGTCGCCAGCTTCAGTCGCTCGTTCAGCTCCGACGCACAAACCATGGTGGTCACTGCCCGATACTTCGGCGCCGAAGGCCGGGTCGCAGCTCGGGAGCGCCTGATTTTCGAGCGGCGTTGACTTCAAACCCGGGCTGAGGGGGGAACCCCTCGCAACTGGTTCAAGACATTCAGTACCGCCCGGGTACTAGACACGCCGGCTCCTTACGCGCACTCTCATCAAAGATGAGATACATTCGTTTGGAGTTAACGTCCAATGATCCGTGTTACCTATGTCTCGCGAGAAGCCCCTGGCCTGACGTCCGATAAATTGTTAGCGCTGGTTTCTCAGTGCCATCGAAATAACCCGGACAAAGGGCTAACGGGTATGTTGTTGCACGGCAATGGCACGTTTCTGCAAGTCCTAGAGGGTGACGACCATGTGGTCGACACGCTCATCGGCGCGATCGCCGCAGATCCGCGTCATATCGACATGAAGATCGTGCGGCGCGAACCTGTCACGAGGCGCCAATTTGCCGATTGGAGCATGGGCTTTGAACGCGTTACCGATGAGAGTCTAAAAGGGGTTTCGGGACTACACGACTTTGGCCTGCTTAACTTTACGCCGGAGTTCCTCAGCGGCCACGACGATGTCGTCGAAACGTTGCTGGAGCGACATCGCGCCCCCCCACTGGGATCCACTCATTCGCGAGCTCGATGCGCGCGACAAGCTGATCGGCGAGCTGCGTCGAGAAATTATGCGAATGCGCAACGACAACGCGATGACTGCACTGATCCTTGAGACTATGATCGACGCAGCCAGCGAGGGTAATCTCAACGACACACATCTTGATATTTGCCGCACAGCGCTGCACGGCCTTCGCTGAATTCCAGCGTGAAGGAGTCCACCAAAGAAATGCTGATTTTCGCACTCGCGGGGATCGGTGCCGTGTTGATCTTTTCAGGCTATAAAATCATCGCAATGTTGGGCGACTGACATCGCATGAGCTGACTCGCTCCATCGATAAGCCAAGTTGCCTTACGTGACGATCAAAAAGCTCACTTACCTCGCACCGCTACTGGTCGCCCTGCTGCCGTTATTCGGTTTTTCGGTAGGCCAAGCCACAGACCAATGGGCGCTCGCATCCTGCCTAACGCCCTTCGTGCTGTTTGTCATCGTTCCGCTTCTCGACTGGATCATCGGGCATGATCTATCTAATCCCTCGGAGGTCGAATCCGCGGCGCTCTCCGAGCAGCGCTATTACCGGCTCTTGACCATGCTGTGCTTTCCCGCCTACCTCTGCACGCTGTTATTCGGCGCCTGGGTTATCGCCAACGTGCCAATGTCGCCGCTCGTCATGGCCGCGTGGATCGTCTCAATCGGACTCGTTGGCGGCATCGTTGCAATCAATCCAGCACACGAAATGATCCACAAGTCCAATGCTGTCGAACGATCCGTCGGCGGCACACTGCTGGCGATGGTCTCGTACGGCACTTTCAAGGTCGAGCATATCGCCGGACATCACATTGATGTCGCAACGCCGAAAGACCTCACGACCGCTTCGATGGGCCAAACGGTATTCGGATTCATACTGCGATCGATCACAGAAAACCCCTCTCGAGCACTCGAACTTGAGCGGGCTGTCTGTCTCCGACGCGGAATACCCTGGCGGTGGTATACCAGCGAAAGTGTGGGCTGGGCTGCAGTGTCGCTCGTGTTCTGCGCCCTTTGCTGCTTGGTCGTCGTGGGGTCGCCTCTGCATACGCCCTGGATCGGCGGCCTCTATTTTCTGGCACAGTCACTAATCGCCGTTGCGCTGCTAGAAATCGTCAACTACATCGAGCACTACGGATTGATTCGCCGCACACATCGCTTGACCGACGGCTCGCTGCGCTATGAGCGTGTCAATCATCTACACTCCTGGAACGCTAACTTTGCGCTGACCAATGCTCTGCTCTTTCAGTTACAGCGACACAGCGATCACCATGCACATAGCTTCAGGCGGTATCAGACGCTTCGACACCACGCGGACAGTCCGCAACTTCCTGCAGGCTATGCAACGATGGTCTTGGTTGCGTTGATTCCGCCACTATGGTTTCGAGTCATGAATCCGCGAGTTCCGAAGGCCGGTTAGGATATTCGCTTGCTACATTCATGATCATGAACGAGCCGCGAGTGATTAACTCAATTCTGTATAAGCGAATGTTTAAGTAAACATCACGCTTCTGACAGAGGAATTCTTGACTAGAAAAAACCGCCGCACGTCGATCTTAGAAAACACTGCTCATTGAATAAGGATAGGCAGGCTTGTATTTGATACCTCCCTCAAAAGGGTTATCTCGCGAGTGCCTTCGAATAACGTAGACTTGTGCGATGACTGTCATGGACGCGTCGAAACACACCGGCGTCGACCCCGCTCACCGGCGGGTCATTTTCGCCTCATCGCTGGGAACCGTTTTCGAGTGGTACGACTTCTACCTCTACGGGGCGTTGTCGGCGATCATCTCGCGCCAATTCTTTTCGGGTGTCAACGAAACAACTGGGTTCATCTTCGCACTGCTAGCGTTTGCAGCCGGCTTTTTCGTACGTCCCTTCGGCGCACTGGTGTTCGGGCGTTTAGGCGATCTTGTCGGCCGCAAGCACACCTTCCTCGTCACCATCGTTCTAATGGGTGTCGCTACCGCGGGTGTAGGCCTGTTGCCCTCCTACGAAACCATCGGGGTCGCAGCACCCATCCTGCTGATCATCTTGCGATTACTGCAGGGGCTTGCGCTCGGCGGTGAATACGGCGGGGCTGCGACCTATGTCGCCGAACATGCGCCCGAGGGGCGACGCGGTCTGTATACGAGCTGGATTCAAACGACTGCAACGCTGGGCCTCTTTCTCTCGCTGCTGGTAATCCTCAGCTGTCGGTTACTATTCGGCCCGCAATTTGAGGAATGGGGCTGGCGCGTGCCGTTCCTACTGTCAATCGTGCTGCTCGGAATCTCGGTTTATATCCGTATGCAGCTCGAAGAATCACCGGCCTTTGCGCAGATCCGCGCCGAGGGCAAGCTTGCCAAACAACCTCTGAAAGAGGCTTTTGCCGATCGTGCGAATCTGCGGCTTGTAGTTCTCGCATTATTTGGCGCAACGGCGGGCCAGGCCGTCGTCTGGTACGGCGGACAGTTCTACGCGCTATTCTTCTTGGAAAAGACACTACAAGTTGATTCAGCGGCCGCCAATCTCATCATCGCCGCCGCGCTATTGATCGGGACGCCGTTTTTCATTGTCTTCGGCGCATGGTCGGATCGCATTGGTCGCAAGACGCTGGTACTCGGTGGATGCGTGCTCGCTGCGTTGACCTACTTCCCGACCTTTAAAGCCATCACACATTTCGCAAACCCCGCGCTCGAGCGCGCGGTCACCGAAGCTCCAGTACGCGTACTTGCAGATCCGTCCGACTGCAGTCTGCAGTTCGACCCCGTAGGTAGGAGCACCTTCCGCACCTCATGCGACATCGCCAAGACAGCACTCGCTCGAGCGGGCGTGCCCTATAGCAATGAAGCCGCCTCCGCTGGCACCCGTGCACAAGTGCTGATCGGCAACGGCGAAAACCAAAAGATCGTCGTAAGCTTTGCCGGTAACGATCTACCCGAAGCGAAGTTCAAGGAATCGGCTGGCGCATTCAACGCCGAACTGCGCAGCGCACTTGATACCGCAGGCTACCCAGCACGCGCTGACATGTCGCAGGTTAACTACCCGATGGTTGTTCTGCTGTGTGCATGGCTAGTCCTGCTCGTTACCATGGTTTACGGGCCAATCGCCGCATGGCTAGTTGAATTGTTTCCAACCCGCATCCGCTACACCTCGATGTCGCTGCCCTACCATCTTGGTAACGGCTGGTTCGGCGGCTTTCTACCCGTAACTTCATTCGCGATTGTCGCGGCGACAGGGGATATCTACGCAGGTCTTTGGTATCCGATCATAATTGCTCTTGCGACCGCGCTCATTGGGTCACTGTTTCTTCCTGACACTCATCGAAGCCGTCTGCCCGACTAAAAACAGATTCGGTTAACCAGCAACTAAATCACGGCGCAGACTGTTTTTGTATCCAAGTAGTCCTCGACCGAATGATGCCCACTGTCCGTACCCCAGAACGACTGCTTCACACCTAGGATTGGAAGACTGGCGACGTTCCCCAGAAAACTAATCACGTAATGATCTGGGGCGCCACAGTGAGGGTTGCGGCTTGGGCAGACTTTCCGTAAAGACTGGGCTCGCTTGGATTCAAACAGAGAACCAAATGAGCACGCCAACACTAGACTTCGCGGTTCCTAATGGCCATTAATCACTTAGCAATGCCGTTGACGAGGCTATGCGAGAGCAACGGCACAAGCGAATATCTTTCTTGACGGCCAACTTCTTGCACAATACAACTTGCGAACAAAGAATTTAGTCGCAAATCACCGAAAGACACCGGAGATCGAGAATTCGGTTTTTACAGCAGCGATAGGGAGTCGCTCTGTCACTCAAGGAGCTTGAACAGAATCGAGCATAAGAATCCCGTCAGAGTCGATAGGCCAACGAGATTAGGATTTGCCAGATGCGCAGCTTCGGGAAGCATGGCGGCACATATCATCGTTAGCATGGCCCCTGCCGCAATGCCCTCCACAAAGATCAGCGTACCGTGATCGATGTGTTCACTGATCGAGGCACCTACCGCGGCACCGAAACCGGTCATCACGACGAGAGATCCCCATAGCAGCAAGATCTTCGTGGCCGACATACCCTGAAGCTTCATTTGCTGTGAGCTCGAGAGCGCTTCTGGAAGGTTCGAGAGAAACAGTCCGGCGATCAGGGTGTAAGGCAGAACCGACCAGAATGTAGGCTCACCACCGGACAGGGTAATCGCAGAGACGGCCGCGATCATGGTGCTACCGATGATAAAACTCTCTGGTATTCCGTCGAGAAGGATGCCGAGCCAGATCGCAAAGGCGGCGTTTTTATGTCCGGAGTGGCGAGCCCCCATGTCCTCACGCGTAGGCATCTGACCACCGTGGTGGATCGCCTCGATAGCCAGCGCCGCCCATCTTTGCTTCTCTAGCGTGTTGAGCTCGGTCGCATGCTTGTTCTCTTCTAATCGAGACGCGGCAAGCGTACGCAGCTGCTGCTCGAGCTCCGGCACCTGCTTTCGGACACTCTCGAAATCCTCTGGCGTCAGAAGCATTAACTCAACGTTCGTTTTGGCCTCACAGTCAGCGCTATACGGCCTGTGCGACACGAGGGAGATCTCGCCGACGATCTCACCGT
>CAIVYV010000121.1 GCA_903910215.1 uncultured Pseudomonadota bacterium | reverse complement strand
CCACAACGCAGAGCCCAAGCCCTTCGTCTGGACGGCGAAAGCTCAGGATATCCTGGCCAAAGTCATGCGGGCGCAGAGTACGCTGAATAAACGACAGACTGTTTGAAGCAGACCACTAGCAGTGTACTTTCGAATTGATGGTTCGACTCCAGTCACGTTCACTCGCGACGAAGTATTTCTGCGGATTGAAGAATTCGAATTTCCAGCTATTGTTGTTAGTCAATTGGATGAGCGCGGCTGGCAAGCGAACTTTAAGTGGCCTAGCTGGATCGGCGCCTCGCTGTGCGCCGTCTCCGTAATCGTGATGGGTAATGCGTCGAACGAGGTGACGATTAATCAAAACCTCGAAAACGTGATTAGTGTTGAGAGTCCATCGAGTCTTAGGGAGGCTACTTCGCTCTCGGTGTTTCAAATTGAGTTTCACCGATCGATACGCATATCCCTGGAGCCGCCGCACGATGGAGAGGGCGCATTGTCTTGCTGGATTCCTACGGCAAACTTCTTGATTTGTCTCGGGCGAGCGTCCGTTTGAACGGAACACCGGTGGAGATCATTACGCGAGGCCGGATCGACGAACGTCTCTGGCAGCTCTCCATTGAGACCGATCATCCTTCGCTTCGCGGCACCCTGGATATCGCTATCGGCGATGGCCAGAAAATCAGCAATGTGCCGCTCTTGGTCCCCGATGGGGGTGGCGTCTGAGAAAGAACTATTCCAGCACCATCTGAAAGCAAGCCGTCGGAACACCATGACGTAGCAACGGTCGTGTCCGTTTGGCAAGCCGCCAAAGGCTACCCGTAACCGCCTCTACCGCTGGAGAGTGCCCAACCTTCATGGGGGCGACTCAGTCTGTCCGATCTGCGACTGCAATCTAACGATAGGCCCCTTTGCGGTCCGAGACGCGATGAATTGAGATTAGGTCTGCGGTCTCCTTAAAGAAGATTCGGTGATTGCCGACCCGGAGGCGCAGGTATCCTGCGAACTCGCCAGATAGCGGCTTGACGCGACCCGCTCCAGTTTCGGCGTAGCGATGAATGGCTTCGAGAATAGCCATCGCTAGGTGCTGCGGAATGGCGCGAACCTGCGCTGGGACCTGTGGTTCGAAGTAAAGTTTCTTCAAAAGCGCTAGTCGCCTTTAGATCCGGCACGAATCTGCTCCATAGTGAAGCCAAGATCGGCGACGACATCCTCGAACGGGATACCCTGGCCCCCTTTGCGGAAATATTCATCAGAGGCACGCAAGGCCTGTCGGTCAGCTTCGGTGAGTTCTTCATCAACCTCATCGTCGTCGAGCAAGTCTTCGAGGAGAGAGCGAACCGTACCCAGCTTGGCTGGGGGCAGTTGATCGAGCAAAGCGTGAACTTGTTTCAATTCAATTTGGAGATCGAGGGCCATGCGGGTCACTTCCATACTGACAACAGCGCTTCAATTTTAACAGCATAGGGGAACCGGTCGTTCTCGGAAACCCAATCTTGAGGTGTGATCAAGCGGGGTCGAGGGTCGTTGGCGTGTTTGGAGAGAGCGAT
>CAIVYV010000120.1 GCA_903910215.1 uncultured Pseudomonadota bacterium | reverse complement strand
ACCTCTTCAAGCGAGTCAATGGTGCTCTTGTCGGCAGCGTTTTGTTCAGCAGATTCCTGTGCGCCTGCTAAAGCGGAGGCGACGAATGCGGCAACCGTGATGGTTTTTCTCAGCGACTGACAAAACGACATGAATAGCTCCTGATGATCCAACCGGCAAGGCGGCGTAAGCAGGAGGTTAAAAGGAGAGTTTTAAACCGAGATGTCGGGGATATGACGGTAAAGTGACCGGAGCGGAAAACCCGCTCCGGTCGCGCAACACTGAGGCTTCGATCAGAAGTTGTACTCGTACTGGAAGAAGAACGACAACGGCTTGCCATTCCATCCGTAAGTGTAGAAATACGCAGGATCACGGGCCGTGAGCTCACCGCGGACACCTGCGCGGGAGAAAGCACGATCCGTCGCGCCACCACGCTCCCAATACTCTTCGTCAGTGACGTTTACCACGCGCAACATCAAGCGATGCTGCTTCTCGTTGCCCATGAAATACTGCACAGACGCATTGAGTACGAAGTAATCGCCGAAGTTGACGTCCGGATTGGTGCGGTTGCCGCTCGCGTCGACCAAGCGAGCTGCATTGTTTTGCACGTAGGCATATTCCGGTCCCTGCCAACGCGGGTTCAAAGCAACCACCCAACGATCGGTCGGCGTCCAGGTCAAGAGAGCTGATGCCATCCACTCCGGTCGTTCGCCCGATTGGCGGAAACGCTCGGAACCCGCGCGACCCGGCACCACAGTCGTCAGAGCTTGCCCGGTACCGGCACGAACAGCCGTCAAGCCGAACAAGGGGTTTGGCTCGAACGACTCTTGCTTGGTGAAACTGAAGTCGAGTGCCCACTGATCGATGTCGAAAGCGACATCGAGGGTGTAGCCCTTGATGTCCTGGATCGCCTTGGTATTGAAGGTCGCCACATCAAGCGGCGTCAATCCGAAGCTCGGCCAGCTAGCGCAAAACTCCGTCGGCGTGATGATGTTGGGGTTGATCACGCGAGTCGGATCGACGCCCGGACACACGTCACGAATCGCCGCGTTACCGAAGAGATTGGATATTTCGGTATCGAAGTAACCGAGCTCAATATTATAAGTTCCACCCATGAAGTCACTATTGATGCCAGCGCCAAAACCAAAGGTTTCGACTTCTTGGGTTTTCAGAGTCGGATTGTTTCGGGTGTTGCCGAAAAGACCCAACTCCTGCGAACGCGGATTGGCGTAGGAAGTTCCAGCACTGCCGCGGACGTAGTAACCCATGGGGAACTCTTGCCGAACACTGGCTCGCCAAATGAACGTGTCGTCAAAAATGTTGTTGAAGTCCTGACGAGCAGCGATCGACAGCGCCATACCTTCGAGAATATCGAGGTTGGCACGCAGATCGGCATAGATACCGTTCGACTCGATCTTCTGATCAGAGACACCGTACTCGGCGGCGGAGTTGTCCTGAGTAACCACGCTCTGCACGCCGAAGACGGACTCCAGATTGTCGGTCCACAGGATCTTAGCGCGCGCGTTTGCGCCGTACTCCTTATACCCCGCCTTAAATTGAGTGCCCTCTCCGAACCCCTTCACCGGAATTCCGGTGCCGAAGCTAGCGACCGTCTGAATGACGTAGCCCATCGGTGCTCCGATGGGGAACGGATTCTGCAAAGTACCGTATAACTCGCCCTTGTCGTTCACGTAGAAGCCATCCCGAGAGGTTCGGTCCGCCTTCGAACTTGTCTCTGGATTAGTCACGCAACCGGCCGGGATACCATTTGCCTTCGCATATGCCTCGAATTCTGAGGCTAGAGTAAAGGGGCGCTTCGTCGCCGGATTCAATACCGACTGCGGAATTCGGCAGATCTGCGCGTCGACTTCCGAGTTCTTTAGGGTTGGCGCCTGATAGAACGCTTCGACCTCGAAGCTAATCTTGTCGTTGAACGCCGTCCGGAACGCGGCGTTGAACTTCGGATACTCCGTGTAGTTCAGATTGAAAATATGGTCGTTCGGGAACGAGTCGCGGAAGTCGACCGTCGCGAATTCATAACCTGCTTTGAAGTAAGTCTCATCGTCGATCTGCCAGCGGTACTTGCCGCCGATCAGATTGTATGTGTACGGAAAATCATGACGACCGCCAAGCTCGAGAACGACATCGTTGTAGGCTTCCTTGCTGAAGATCTCATGGGCGTCTGATTCATAAGAGCGACCATAGAACATCACGCTGTGCGCGCCGGCATCATCGATCGGATACGCGACGTTGCCATAAACTTCGCGGGTCTTGAACGAGCCGTAGTAGGCACCGAACTCGCCTTTTTGCTCGCCGTTCGGCTCTTTGTAACGCACGGAAACGACACCGAGCCCGCCGTTACCGCCGTAATAGAGACTCTGGCCACCGCGCAGAATCTCGACCGTTTCGATCATACGCGGATCGATAGCAGTCGCACCCCACAGGTCTTCCAACGGTGTGCCGCGATCAAAGGTTGGTACACCATCTAACAAAAGTAGAGTGTCGCGATCCGAGCCACCATCGATACGGATGGTGAACTCACCCTCGTCGGGCGAGTAGCCAATATTCGCGCCACGGATCAAGCCCGAGGCGAGTTCGCCGAAGTTAGTGAAACCGCCGGTATCGATCTCGACCGAGTTGATCACCTGTACTTGGCTACCGAACTTAGCAGCGTCGTAGGCAACGGTCGACATTTCTTCGGTTACACGTCGACCTTCGATGATGACCTCTTCAAGATCATT
>CAIVYV010000119.1 GCA_903910215.1 uncultured Pseudomonadota bacterium | reverse complement strand
GGATGTAGTCGAATTGATCGCGCGTCCGAATGAAGTTGCCTGCCGGAAAGCGACGGTTCGCCAGGTGGTAGAAGAACACTGCGTCGGGAATCAGCATCGGCACCGGCACGACCTGCCAGCCGGTCATGGGTAGCAGCGCCTCGTTGATACGCTCAAAAGAGGGGACGCCACCGCGCCCCAGATCAAGTCGCTCCAACCCATCGACGAAAGCCTGACACGCACGCCCCGGCACCAAGCGCCGCTGACGCTCGAACAACTCATCCCACACTCGATTTTCGTCAACGCTGTATCTGCGTTGTTGCGGCTCGAGCCAGTCATCACCCAAATGGCTCGGCCGCTGCAACGGCGCCACGAACACCGAGGGCGGCGTCGACGGGATTCGACTGAAGTCGAACTCGGTCACTGCAGACTCGTCTCCCAATGCGGCGCCGTGGTGACGAACGGTCGGATGCCAAGTTCGGTGAAGACGCGCGACGGGTCGATGCTACGTCCTTGAGTTACGACGATCGCCATCCGGCGTAGAGCCGTGATGTCCGTCGTCGGATCACCGTCGACCAAGGCCAGATCGGCCAGTTTGCCAACTTCGATGCTGCCTCGATCTGCGAGCACGCCGGAATACTTCGCTCCATTCCAGGTGGCGATCTTGAGCACCTCGGCAGGCGAGATACCCGCCTGCACATACAGCTCCAGCTCGCGCTGCAGAGTGAACCCTGCCATTTCGTCGGTCCCCGCCAGTAGCGGCACGCCGGCGCGGTGCATCTGACCGACGAAGTCGATCATGCGCGCATACGAGCGATTGTAGAGCGCATGCACGCGCTCGTTCGGGATATCCATGCCGCCACTCAAGCGACTGCGCTGCACGTTGGCGGGCATGTGATCGAGGACGGCCGCGAAAGCTGGTGACACTTCACCATCGCGCTGCCTCAGGAAATCGAAGGTCGTCAAAGTTGGATCGATGACGACGTTTCGTTCCCTCAGGAGTTGCACGAAGCGACTGACTTCATCGCCCTTGAAGTCGATATCAACCGTTTTCGCAGCCGGCAAATAGAAGCGCTGCAAGGTCCTGGTATCGGTCTTGTCATCCATCAGGAAGTTCAAAACGACCTGATTGATATGGTTGAGCTCGTCGAACCCCGCCTCGACCACCTGACTCGCGCGCATGAACGCCGGGACGTGGCCGCTGACCTTCAGACCGCGAGCATGCGCGTAAGCGACCGTATCGCGTAGATGCGCTCGCGGGAAGCTGTTATAGATTTTGATTTGCGGATACCCGTGAGCTGCATACCAATCGACGGCAGCCTTGGCTTCCTCCAACGTGCTGATCACGAAACCACTGCGGGCCGAGTACGGACTCTCTCCCTCAAGAAACCCTGTTGGCACGATCTGGGGGCCGAAGACCTTGCCTTCTGACGTCTCGTCGATGATGCGTTGCAGCATCGCGTTATCGTTACCCATATCGCGCACGGTCGTGACGCCCGTGGCGAGATTCAAGCCGCCTTCCCAACGACCGACGTGAGCGTGCATGTCGAACAAGCCAGGTAGCAGCACTCGCCCTTCGGCATCGAGACTGCGCGCAACGGGCAGCCCCTGCATTCCCTCACCGGTTGGCTGGATCGACACGATACGCCCACGCAAGATATAGACATCATGACGCCCCTCGCGCAACGCCGCTCGCTCTGCGTCGAAGAGGCGCGCATTTCGGATCACGCTCAATCCGCTCATCGGCGTCGACAGACGCGCCG
>CAIVYV010000118.1 GCA_903910215.1 uncultured Pseudomonadota bacterium | reverse complement strand
GCCTATTGGCGCGGTGATTCACGCAACGAGATGCTGCAGCGCATCTATGGCACTGCGTGGACGCAGGAGAAGGACCTCAAAGATTACCTGCACCGTCTCGAAGAAGCCGAGAAGCGCGACCATCGTCGTATCGGCCGCGATCTGGACTTTTTCCATATGCAGGAAGAGGCGCCGGGTGCCGTGTTCTGGCATCCGAAGGGCTGGACGGTATTCCAGAATCTCATCGCCTACATGCGCGAGAAGCAGCGCGCGGCGGGGTTTGAGGAGGTCAACGGTCCCGAGTTGATGGATCGCAGCCTCTGGGAAGCCTCCGGTCACTGGGAAAAGTTCGGCGAGAACATGTTCACAACGCAGACTCCGGACGAGCGCGTCTACGCGATCAAGCCGATGAACTGCCCGGGTCACGTGCAGATCTTCCGCCAAGGCTTGCGCAGCTATCGCGACCTGCCGGTCCGTTTTGCCGAGTTCGGTAAGGTCCATCGCTATGAGCCCTCGGGTGCGTTGCATGGCCTCATGCGCGTGCGCGCCTTCACGCAAGACGATGCCCATATCTTCGTGAGCCCCGAGCAGATCACGGGCGAGTCGGTGGCTGTCACGCAGCTCATCCTCGATATCTACCGCGATTTCGGTTTCGACGACGTGCGCATCAAGTTCTCGGATCGTCCCGAGAAGCGCGTGGGTTCGGACGACATCTGGGACAAGGCCGAGGCCGCGCTGAAAGAGGCTGCCCGAGTTGCCGGCATCGAATACACGCTCAATCCGGGTGAGGGAGCGTTCTACGGCCCCAAGCTCGAGTTCGTGCTACGCGATGCGATCGGTCGCGATTGGCAGTGCGGCACCTTGCAGGTCGATCTGAACCTGCCAGGACGCCTCGGCGCCCATTACATCGACGAGCACAGCCAGAAGCAGACGCCGGTCATGCTGCACCGGGCGATCTTCGGCTCGCTCGAGCGTTTCCTCGGCATTCTCATCGAGCACCATGCTGGCAAGCTGCCCACCTGGCTCTCGCCGGTGCAGGTCGTGGTGATGAATATCACTGACCGCCAGGACGATTACGCACGCAAGGTTGCCGATTTCCTTAAAAATCAGGGGCTTCGGGTCGAAACCGACTTGCGCAACGAAAAGATCGGCTTTAAGATTCGCGAACACACGCTGCAGCGCGTGCCGTACCTATTGGTGGCAGGCGACAAGGAAGTAGCAGCGGAGCTTCTGTCCGTGCGTACCCGCAGCGGCAAGGATCTGGGTCAGATGACAGCGCAGACTTTCGTTGAGCGCTTGCGTTCTGAGCTCGAGAGCCGCGGGCGCCGAACTTTGGAGGATTGACGTATCTCGACTGCAAGCAAGCGCATCCGGCGCAATGAGGACATCACGGCGCCGCAAGTGCGCGTGATCGCGGCCGATGGGTCGCAGGCAGGAATCATGACCCGCTTCGAGGCTCTGCAGCTCGCGCAAAGCAGTGAGCTCGATCTCGTTGAGGTGTCACCGATGGCCGAGCCGCCGGTGGTGCGCATCATGGACTTCGGTAAGTTCCTCTTTGAACAGAAGAAGAAAACCCAGTCCGCGCAGAAGAAGCAGAAGCAACAGCAAGTCAAGGAAGTGAAGTTTCGCCCAGGTACGGAAGAGGGTGATTACCAGGTCAAACTGCGTAATCTCATCCGCTTCCTGACCGAGGGAGACAAGGCCAAGGTAACCCTGCGTTTCCGCGGCCGAGAAATGGCGCATCAAGAGATCGGGCGTCGCCTACTCGATCGGCTTTCTACCGACCTCGCCGCAACGGCGTCAGTCGAGCAGAATCCGCTGATGGAAGGGAGACAGATGGTCATGGTGCTTGCGCCTAAAAAGAAGTGATGCACTAACCGCAAGGTCGGTGCATCCGCCCGCGAGCGGGCCCGCAAGGGTCCTGTGAGCGTAGCTACAACGTGAAAGGAGTCTGAAATGCCCAAGTTGAAAACCAACCGGGCGGCTGCGAAGCGTTTTCGCAAAACGGCGAAGGGATATAAGTCCTACTCCGCCGGCCGTCGCCATAACCTCGGCCACAAGCCGCGCAAGACCAAGCGCCAACTGCGCTCGGGCGGCTCGAGTCTGGTGCATGAGAGTGATGTCGGTCGTCTCGACCAGTTGCTCCCGCATCTCTAAGAATTCGCTACCGAGGTAATCGAACATGGCAAGAGTCAAACGTGGCGTGACCGCGGGTCGCCGCCACAAGAAAGTTTTAGGCAAAGCGAAGGGCTACTACAACGCCCGTCGCAAGGTTTATCGCGCAGCCAAGCAGGCGGTCATCAAGGCGGGTCAATACGCCTACGAAGGCCGTCGCTTGAAGAAGCGTGATTTCCGCGCTTTGTGGATCCAGCGTATCAATGCGGCGGCCCGTCAATTCGGGTTGTCCTATAGCCGCATGATCAACGGCCTCAAGCTCGCCAACATCGAAATCGATCGCAAGATGCTCGCGGATATCGCGGTGCACGATGCGGACGCTTTCGGCGCGTTGGTGGTCAAGGTCAAGGCAGCGCTCGGCACTCCGTAAGGATCGGTCGTGAGCGATCTCGCGACCCTCACGCAACAAGCCCTCGACGAAGTCGCGGCGAGCACCACGCTCGCCGCGCTCGGTGAGGTGCGTGTGCGTTGGCTGGGCAAAAAAGGCCTCCTGACCGAGCAGCTCAAATCTTTGGGTGCTTTGCCTGCGGCTGAGCGGCCGGCGGCAGGCGCCAAGATCAATGATGCCAAGCAGGTGGTGCAGGCGGCCATCGAAGCGGCTGAAGCGAAGCTGGTGGCGGCCGAGGTCGAGGCACAGCTCGCGGCAGGTCGCATTGATGTCACGGCCACCGGTCGCGGTGAAGCGCGTGGTGGCGTGCACCCCGTCACTCGTGCGCGTTTGCGTATCGAGAGCATCTTTCGGCATTCCGGGTTCGAGATCGCGACGGGCCCCGAGATCGAAGATGATTTTCACAACTTCGAAGCGCTGAACATCCCGGCTGATCACCCAGCCCGGGCGATGCACGACACGTTCTATTTTCCGGACGGGCGTTTGCTGCGCACCCACACTTCGCCGGTGCAGATTCGTGAGTTGCGCAAGGGCCGTCTGCCGCTTGCCATGATCATGCCGGGGCGTGTTTACCGTTGTGATTACGACATGACCCACTCGCCGATGTTTCATCAGGTCGAGGGGCTTGTCGTCAATGAAAACGTGAGCTTTGCGAATTTGAAAGCGACGTTGCAGGGTTTCCTGCAGGCGTATTTCGAGCGCGATCTGCGTACACGATTGCGCCCGTCGTATTTCCCTTTCACCGAACCGTCGGCCGAAGTCGACATGTCTTGCGTCTTCTGCAACGGCGAGGGCTGCCGCGTGTGCAAGCACACTGGTTGGCTCGAAGTCGGTGGATGCGGCATGGTGCATCCGAACGTGTTCAAAGCCGCCGGTGTCGATGCTGAGCGCTGGACAGGCTATGCCTTCGGCATGGGTATCGAGCGCCTCGCCATGTTGCGCGATGGCGTGAGTGACCTGCGCCTGTTCTTCGAAAGTGACCTGCGCTTCCTGCGCCAGTTCGGTGCCGCATGAAGATCTCACTGCAATGGCTGCGTGAATGGGTGGATGCGGGGCTCGAGCCGAAAGCGCTCGGCAGCGCGCTCACCATGGCGGGCTTCGAGTTGGAATCGATCGCGACAGCGGCACCTCCGTTCGAGGGCGTGCGCGTCGCAGAAATCGTGACTGCCCAGCCGCATCCGCAGGCCGACAAGCTGCGCGTCTGCGAGGTGAGTCTCGGCGAGGATGGCGCGCTGCTGCAGATCGTCTGCGGTGCGCCGAATGCGCGTGCCGGTTTGAAGACGGCGCTGGCAACGGTTGGCGCGCAGCTGCCGGGTGAGCTCAAGATCAAGGCAGCTAAACTGCGTGGCGTCGAATCGGCTGGCATGTTGTGTTCAGCCAAAGAATTGGGTTTGAGCGAGGTTTCCGAGGGCATCATCGAGTTGCCCTCAGATGCGCCGGTGGGTGCGAACCTGCGCGAGTATCTCGGTCTCGATGACACCGTGTTGGAGCTCGCCGTGACGCCCAACCGCGGCGATGCGATGTCGATGCGCGGCATCGCGCGTGAAGTGGCGGCGTTGGCGTCCAAGTCGATGGTGTCGCCCGACACCACGGCCGTGATGGCAACGGTGACGGAACGCCCCGTCATTTCCTTGGGAAGCCCGGCAGCCTGTCCGCGCTTCCACGCACGCATCATCGTTGATGTCGATAACACTCGTGCTTCGCCCATCTGGTTGCGTGAGCGGTTGCGCCGCGCTGGCGTTCGTAGCATCAGCCCTGTTGTCGACATCACCAACTACATCGTGCAAGAACTCGGGCAGCCGATGCATGCCTACGATCTCGACAAAGTGCAGGGCGGACTCACCGCGCGCTTGGCGAAGTCGGGTGAAAATTGTGAGTTGCTCGATGGGCGCACCGTCGACTTGCAACCCGACATGTTGGTCATTGCCGATGAGGCAGGCCCGGTGGCGCTCGCGGGCGTGATGGGTGGCGCACGTACTGCGGTGTCCGCTGAGACGCGTCGCGTACTGTTCGAAGTCGCCTGGTTCGCGCCCTCGGCCATTGCGGGACGCGGTCGCCGTTTTGGTCTGACAACCGATGCCAGCCAGCGCTTTGAACGTGGCGTCGATTCCGAGATCGGTGCCCAGGCGATTGAGCGCGCCACGCGCTTGCTGCAGTCGGTCGCGGGCGGACAGGCCGGCCCCGTCGTCACCGCGGAGGAGACAACGCACCTGAAGCGTTATGCGCCCGTGTCGTTGCGCGTGTCGCAGATCGAGCGATTGCTTGGGCTCTCGGTGAGTGCCGACGATGCCACTGCGCTGTTGCAACGCCTCGGCATCGCGCGTGAGAGCGTCGGTCTCGAGTCGTCGGGTAGCGAGACGCTGAGCTTTGCGATTCCGTCGCATCGTTTTGATTTGTCGATCGAGCGTGATCTCATCGAGGAGATCGCGAGGCTCGTGGGTTTCGAGCAAATACCGACGACGCCGGCGCCAGTCGCGCAAGTCATCAAACCGTTGGCTGCCGAGGTTGCCACCGAGCAACGCCTGCTTGATACACTCGCAGCTCGCGGATATCACGAAGGCATCCACTTCGCGTTCGTCGAACCCGGCTTCCAGTCGGCGCTGTTCCCGGATGTCGCCACGCATACGCTCTCGAACCCGATCTCGAGTGATTTGGCAGTCATGCGCGTCTCCTTGTGGCCAGGACTGATCAAGGCCGCTATCGAGAATCAGCGCCGCCAACAACCACGTCTGCGACTGATGGAGCACGGCGTGGTGTTTCCGGTGGGCGCAGCGGAATCCGACCGTATTGCAGGCCTTGTGCTGGGGCCGCGCTGGCCCGAGCAATGGGGTGGCGGTCGCGAGCTCGTGGATTACTTCGATGTCCGTGCCGACGTCGAGGCCGTGTTGTCGCTCGCTGCGCCTGTGGAAGAGGTGCGTTTCGAAGCGGCGGCGTTACCTTGCCTGCATCCGGGGCGCAGCGCGCGCATTCTGCGCGGCGATCAACCCATCGGCTGGATTGGCGAATTGCATCCTGAGCACGTGCGCCGTCTCGAATTTGTCTCGGCACCGATTTTGTTCGAGCTCGATGTTGCGACGGCATTTGCGCCGTTGCGTCAGGCCTTCGAAGAGCCCTCGCGCTATCCGCAGGTTCGCCGTGATCTCGCGTTCATCGTCGATGAGGCCGTGAGCTACTCCGATATCCGGGAACGCGTTTTGAGCGCGTCGTCAAGTGCTTTGCGCGAAGTGGTCCTGTTCGATATCTATCGCGGCCGCGGAATCGAAGAAGGACGAAAAAGCGTCGCTTTAGGCTTGATTTTGCAGGACAAAGGTCGCACCCTGACGGACGAAGACACGGATCGATTGATCGAATCGGTCAAGGGGTCTCTAGTGGCGGGGTTGCAGGCGACTTTCCGTGAGTGAGTCGTCGGCACGAAGTTTCGATCGGGTGGAACAGAACAACAACATGGCACTGACCAAAGCAGAGATGGCCGAAGCGCTGTTCGATCAGCTCGGCCTCAACAAGCGCGAGGCGCGTGAACTGGTTGATCTGTTTTTCGAAGAGTTGCGCACCGCGCTCTCGACGGGTGCCCAAGTCAAACTCTCCGGTTTTGGCAACTTCGACCTGCGTGACAAAAACCAGCGCCCTGGGCGCAATCCCAAGACGGGTGAGGAGATCCCCATCAGCGCGCGGCGCGTGGTGACTTTCCGTCCGGGACAGAAGTTGAAGGCTCGAGTCGAAGCGTATGTTGGAAGCCAAGAATAACGATGAACTACCGGCGATCCCGGGTAAACGTTATTTCGCCATCGGTGAGGTAGCGGAATTGTGTGGCGTGAAGCCGCACGTACTGCGTTATTGGGAACAGGAGTTCCCGCAGTTGAAGCCCGTCAAGCGACGCGGCAATCGTCGCTACTACCAGCGGCAAGACGTCATCGTCATCCGTCAGATCCGTGGCTTGCTCTACGAAGAGGGCTTCACGATCGGCGGCGCGCGCAACAAGTTGCAGGGCGAAGAAGCCCGCAGCGACGTCACGCAAAGTCAGCAGATCGTCCGCCAGATGCGGATGGAGCTCGAGGACATCCTGCGCCTGTTGCGGCGCTGATTCACTCGCCGCGCCGGCAGCGGCGGGGTATCATCACTTTCGGTTCGGTCGGGACGTGGCGCAGCCTGGTAGCGCACTTGCATGGGGTGCAAGGGGTCCCGAGTTCAAATCTCGGCGTCCCGACCATTTCGAACCGATAAAAAACCGCAGCGCAACCCCAATCAGCGCTGTGCCACCTGTTCTTCCACCGTCACCTTGTATTGAGTCCCGATGTGCTGATCG
>CAIVYV010000117.1 GCA_903910215.1 uncultured Pseudomonadota bacterium | reverse complement strand
TTCTTGAGATCTGACTAAGCTCGGCGTGTGGAAGTGTTTTTCGCCTAAAAAGAGCTGTCAAAAACACCATTTTTACTTACAAATTTCCCTACACACAGCTCAGTGACATCTGTAAGTGCTTGAAGGCTAACGGGGATTGCTGAGTCCAGTCTTCTCATAATCCCTCAGTCCGCAGGTGTTAATCCAAGCGGGCCCAGTCTTCTGGACGAGACAGACTCACGGCCTATCGAACAATCGCGTAGCAACGGTCCAGGGGTCAAACCGAGATTCTGACGCGACCAACGTTACTAATCGTCAGTTTCTAGACCCGACCGGAACTAAATCCGCTGGGGACGTCGCGCACCTTGCGGCCGAGGGTGTTGTTGGACCGGTTCACGAGCGCGAGTCCGCCGGCGCCGCCACCAATGACGATAATGCCTGGTTTATGAGAGGGGTTGGTCATCACGGACCGCATTTTACGACCGAATCGTTACAGGGGTAGGGCATCCGGAAGGGATCCCTGGCCGCATTTCACCGAATCAGTACTGATTTCGGTTAGCCTTGGTACACGATGAGCCCGTACCTCTACATCGTCCCGGTCTTCTTTGTGTTGATCGCCATCGAGTACTCCCTAGCGCGTTGGCGGGGTCGAGGCGATCTTTATCGTTTCCAGGACACCGTCACCTCGCTCAATGCCGGGCTCGTGAGTCAGTTCATCAACATCATGGGCGGCGCGTTCAGCGTCTTCATGTACTCGATTCTCGTCGCCCAGCTTGGTCTCTTCACTTGGGACGCGAGCAACGTCTGGGTGTGGGTGTTCGCCCTCGTGCTCTATGACTTCTGCTACTACTGGGTGCACCGCGCGGGACATGAAGTCAATCTCTTCTGGGCCTCGCACGTCATCCATCACAGCAGTGAAGACTTCAACCTCGCCACGGCACTTCGGCAATCTGCGACAGGCTTTTATTTCAAATGGGCGTTCTACTTCCCGCTCGCTCTACTCGGTATTCCGACGAAGATCTTCATCGTCGTGGCGCTGATCGATCTGCTCTATCAGTACTGGGTACACACGCAGCTCGTCGGTCGCATGGGAATCTTCGAGCGTTTCATGGTCACGCCCTCGAACCATCGGGTGCATCATGGCCAGAACGACTACTGCATCGACAAGAACTACGGCGGCATCTTCAGTATCTGGGATCAACTCTTCGGCACTTACGCCGACGAGCGCCCTGATGAGAAAGTGATTTATGGCGTACGTAAGCCGCTGCGCAGTTGGGATCCCGTCTGGGCCAACATTCAGCATTACCTCGTGATCGCGCGATTCGTGGGCTCGGCTTGTTCATGGCGAGAGAAATTCGCGCATGTGTTTGGGCCGCCTCGCGGGTCGCTGCACCTGCAGTCCGTCGGCGAGCCACCCTTCAGGGCGGCAGAGTTCGTCCCGTTCGCAACACCTTATTCTCCGACGATGAAGATTGTTGGTGCTATCTCCACAGTGATCGGCACCATGATGCTGATGACACTATACGTGCTCGAGCCGACACTCTCCCTGCTGGAGAATCTGGCGTACTCTGCTGTCATGTTGATCTTCTTCAGTTTCATCGGTCGCCTGTGGTTGCACCCGAAGATGATGGAGACGACTCGTTAATACCCTCGCGATCACCGATGCGATCCTTGGTATCGCGACGCTCGTCATTGCCTCGCGGTCGGCCTTGCCGCCGCTGATTCGACTTTCGGCAGGATTGGTCTCCGCCGCCGCCTGGCTGGGTGTGCTTCGGTTCTCCGGACTCTACGCCGACACTGATCCGCACATGTTCGTCTCGATGGTGGCCGGGGTAGCGGCGTTTCCGGCGCTCGCTGCAGCGGTCGCTATACCAAAGGCGCGCATCGTGACGGAAGGGCGCCTCGCCCTCGTCGTTGTGATCCTCGCCGCCGTCATCGGTGTCGCGATCATCAATGGAGGTGGTTTGCGGCTCTATCTCAACCTTACGTCGCTCAGCGCTATCCTGCTCATCGCGTTTGTCTCTTTCCGAGCGCGCAATACGATCAGCGGCGTCTCTGCGCTCGTCATGCTCGCAGGCTCGCTGTGCTTTGCGACGAAGTTCTCGCCGACCCCGATGCTTCAGCCCGCCGATGTTCTGCATCTCACTCTTGCAGCGGGGTGGTGGGGTGTCGCGGCGCGTTACTGATAGATTTATCGGCGAGATATCGTCGGCCGAGTGTTATCTCATGATGTGCAACGTACAGAGTTTGTTGCCATCCGGATCTCGCACATAGGCGAGATAGGGCGATCCCAAACTTCTGGTACGGATGACCTGACCCAATATCTCTGTGCCGGGTTTAGTGTTTATGAAGGGGGCGGGAGACGTGGATGATGGCGAAGCAGAGATACACGACCGAGGAGATCATCCACAAGCTTCGGGAGGCTGATGTCTTGAGCCGTCAGGGAAGGACGCTGTCAGAGGTGGCTACGCTTACTAAATGGCCTGCGAACACCCTCATTGTCGTTTAAACGACAAATGCAAAACGCGGATGCATCAAAGAGCTGCGTCAAAACCAAATTCTCATATTTCAGCCGCTTTCTTTGATCTTTGAC
>CAIVYV010000116.1 GCA_903910215.1 uncultured Pseudomonadota bacterium | reverse complement strand
GGCGTCCTCGTTGGGTCATGGTGCGTCGGCAACTGGCGGTGGGTTTGCCGATCGGCGTTATGTACGGCGCCGATGTACTCGGCGTGGCTTTGATGCAGTTGATGGTCACCCAAGTCGGTGATGTGGGCGCCGCTGCGACGCAGATCGTCATGATGCTGACCTCACTCGCTTACATGCCAGCGCTTGGTCTTGCGACCGCAGGCACCACGGTTACGGGGCACGCGATCGGGGCAGGCAATCGCGAGTGGGCGGCGCATCTTGGTACGGTGATCGCGCGTAGTTGTTCGGGATTCATGTTCGGCGTGGCGATACTGTTGCTGCTGATCGGTCCTTGGTTGTTACCCTTGTTCGTCGCGAGCGGCGATACCAACGCACCATTGGTCGTGTCCACAGCGCTGATTTTATTGATGCCGGCAGCGGCGTATCAGCTCTTCGACGGTCTCTATTTCGGATCCAGTTTTTGTCTGCGGGCAGCCGGCGATACGCGCGTTCCTGCGATGACGGCGTTGGTGTTGTCCTGGGGATTTTTCGTGCCGCTCGCGCATACGCTGATTTTTGATGCGTCGCAGGCATGGATTGCCGGGCTTCCGCAGGCTGGACTTGGTGCGCTCGGCGGCTGGCTCGCCTTGATGAGTTACGCGATGGTACTCGGCGTCGTGATGTATCGGCGTTGGCGCAGCAATCGTTGGCAGCAGATCGATCTGTGGCGGGGCGATAACTGATTAGGCGCGCCAGCGTCGCAGCATGATCCATCCGCCGATCATGCCGCCAAGATGTGCAAAGTGAGCAATGCCGCTCGCTGTGCCGGTCACGCCGAGGTAGAGCTCTAGCGCACCATACAGGGTGACGAACACCCACGCCGGCATCGGAATCGGTGGTATCAGAGGCACGATCTTGCGACGCGGAAACATCATCGCGAAGCCGAGCAGCAAGCCAAAGATCCCACCCGAGGCGCCGACGGTCGGTGCGATCTGGCCGAGCGACATGGTCACTACCAGTTGCATCAGCGCGGCGGCGATCACGCTAGCGAGATAGAACTGCAAGAAGCGCTTCTGACCCCACCACGCCTCGAGCTCGTTACCGAAACTCAGCAGGCCGATCATGTTGAAGCCGATGTGCGCCAGACTTCCATGTAGGAACGCATAGCTCACGATCTGCCATGGCTCGAAGCCGCTGCCGATTGGCCACAAGGCGAAGGTGTCAATCAAAGATGGCCACAACCACTGCGCGCCGAAGATCGCGACATTCGCGATCAACAGAAACCGAGTGATCGGTTGCAGTGCGCCGAACATGATCAGTTACTGTTTAGCCAGTCGAACAGACGATTGCAAAAACGGATCTTCTGCTCTTTTCCGGCGACCACGTGGGCCAGATCGTCCCAGGTCTCACCGATGGCTCCCGGAATGGCTTTCTCGATCGGAACCGTGGTGCGCGGACTCGTGACGACATCGAGTGCCGCATGGATCACGAGTGTCGGGCATTTAACCTGACCAAGCCGGCTACGAGATTCGAAGTTCACACACGCTTCGACGAGACGCGAGTGTGCTTCGAAACGTCCGTTCAATTCCTTCCAGCCTCCTTGCGGGCCGAGCAGCTTGGAGTGATTCGCGTTGTAATACTCGGGCGTGAAGGACAACAGCGTCACGACCTTCTGAAAGGCGAAGAACCCCGCGTCGCGGTGGATCTCGCGGAACATGTTGAGCTGGTCACGCAGGAAGTCGTCGACTTCGCACCAAGCGCCCGTATTGAGCATGCTGCGCGCGAGGTCTGGTCGCTTCATAGCGATTTCCTGGGCGACGCAGGCGCCCATGCCCACGAGGCCGACCAAATGCACATTCTTGAGGCCGAGGTGATCGAGCAGTCCGATTGCATCATCGGCGTGCAAGCCCATCGTCGAAGGTCGTGTGAGATCGTCAGTCGACTCGCCGATGCCGCGGTAGTCGAACAGGATCACTTGATAGCGATCAGTCAGGCCGCGGGCCAGATGATGGTGGTTGTCGCGACAGAACGTCCCCCAGCCGCCCATGCAAAGTACGGGCTCGCCTTGGCCGAGCACTTCGAAATACATGTCGTGGTCGTTGATACGTGCAATGGGCATGAGAGTTCCTTGCGGGTGAATGTCAAAAGACCAACTTGGTGATGCCGATGAAAGCAATGACGATCAGGAGCGCGTACAAACCGAGTACGTAGCGAATCGCGCCATCGACGGCGGTGCTGATGGAGTGTTCGATATCCGGTTGGCTACCCTCGGTGGCAAGGCGCATGAACGCCGGGCCGATGGGGCGGAATGCGATGTCGATCCCGATGCCCATGGCGAAGATCAAGGCGAACAGAAGAATTTTGAGACCGTACCAGCCGCCGGGCAGTGGGCCTAGGCCGAGCAGGGCGAAGACACCTAAAGTGCCGAGGCCGAGCAGCAGCAGGGCCTGCCAAGCTAAATGCAGTCGATTCAGCGTGTGAGCGCTCGGCGTGCCCTCGGCTCGACCGATGGCGAGCAGCAGCGCGATCCACGCGGCGCTGGCAACCCAAGCGAGCGTTAACGCCCAGCTCGGAATCGCTACGAATCCACCGGATGCGCTGAGTTGTAATCCGACCGGGAACATCAGGGTGAAGCACAAGCGCGGTATTAGATCGATCTGTACCGCCATCTTCAGCGCGAAAGCGCGCTCGGCGAAAGACAGATCAGGTCGCTTGGCTGCCTTGGCCAACAGGAAGACGCCAAGATCGCCGCCCAGCCAGTAGACGAGCAGCATCACATGGATGAAGACCCAGATGGTATGTTCCATGCTGTCGATTCTACGAAATGTGCAGGGGGATTACTCGATCATGTCCGGCGAAATCTACGCGCTCTTAGTGTTGGTGCACTTGTTGTTGTTCGTCTATTGGCTCGGCGCTGATATCGGCGTTTTTTACTCTGCACGCTACGTTCAGGACACCACGCTCACGCTCGAATCGCGCCGAACGGCGCTGCGTATCATGGGTTGGGTCGATCAGTTACCACGCTACTCGCTGGTGCTGATGCTGCCGGTCGGAACGACGCTCGGGGTCGCTACCGGCGTGATCGCCTTGCCTGCGTCTGCGGCGCTCGTGACTTGGCTGATTGGTGCTGGCTGGTTGTGGTTCGTGTGGGCGATCCACCATCACCAGGGCACACCGCTCGCGGAGCGTCTGCGTAGCGTCGATCTCGTGTGGCGTTTTGCGCTGGTGGCGATCCTGCTCGTCACGGGGCTCACAGGTCTCGCAGGTCAGGGGCCGCTCGTCGCCGACTGGATTTCGATCAAGGTCGCGCTGTTTGGCGTGTTGGTGTTCTGCGGCATCATGATCCGCATGCGCGGCAAGCCGATCGGCCCGGCGCTGCGCAAAATTCTCAGTGAAGGGTCCTCACCCGAGCTCGAAGCCGAGCTTGTGCGCGGCTTCGATCGAACGAGACCCTTCATTCTCGGGATTTGGTTTCTTTTGTTAGTCGCGGCCTTCGTCGGTCTCGCCAAACCGAATTTCGGCTGAAGCTCTGGTGACTGGAAGGTGCCGCCTCAGCGCGGCACCGTCATGCCGCGCTGCACGGCTGGGCGAGCGCCGATTTCGCTCGCCCAACGCGCGAG
>CAIVYV010000115.1 GCA_903910215.1 uncultured Pseudomonadota bacterium | reverse complement strand
CAATGCCGGGCCAGCTGGAATGGCGAGCAGGAAGTTTCCAGCTGCGATGAAGATGCCGCCCCAGTACACGGCGCGTCTCTGACCGATCAGTCGATCGGCGATCCAACCTCCGGGGAGCGAGAACAGGAACACGGCACCCGTATAGAGACCGTAGATCGCGCCGGCGGTTTCGCGGTCCATGCCGAAACCCGGGTTGACGTCGCTCGTTGCGGCCACGAGGAACAGCACGAGCAGGGCGCGCATGCCGTAATAGGTGAAGCGTTCGAAGAATTCGGTCATGAACAGGGTTGCAAG
This sequence comes from uncultured Pseudomonadota bacterium, assembly GCA_903910215.1. GTDB lineage: Bacteria > Pseudomonadota > Gammaproteobacteria > Steroidobacterales > Steroidobacteraceae > UBA964. The sequence goes on along the minus strand of CAIVYV010000115.1, from coordinate 3,587 downwards.
ACCCCGCGGGTGGCCGAGAAAGGTTTTTTCGTTAGAGTTGTTCATGCAGTCTCCCCCGACTCTGTTCTGCGCATGCGATTCATCAGACGCGCCATCACGATGCCGCCCTCATAGAGGAGATACATCGGGACAGCCATGATGGTTTGCGAGATGGCATCCGGCGGCGTCAATAGCGCCGCGATGACGAAAATGCCGATCAAGACGTAGCCGCGTATCTCCGCGAGCTTCTCGACTTTCACGAGACCAGTGAGTACGAGCAGTACGACTACGACGGGCACTTCGAAAGCGAGACCGAAACACAGGAACATCGTCAGCACGAAGTCCATGTAACTGGTTATATCCGTCATCATGCGTACGCCCGCAGGAGTCGTGTTTGCAAAGAATTCGAACATCACCGGGAAGACGACGAGGTAAGCGAAAGCAATGCCGCAATAAAAGAGCACGATCGATGAGACGAGCAGCGGGAAGGCGAAGCGTTTCTCGTGCTTGTACAGACCTGGTGCGACGAATGCCCAGACTTGATAAAGCACATACGGCATGGCGACAAACAGTCCGACGAAGAAGGCCAGCTTGAATGGCGTCATGAAGGGAGAAATGACGCTAGTGGCGATCAACGAGGAGTCTTTGGGCAGCTGAGCAATCAGCGGAGTGGCCACGAAGGTGAACACCTCGTTGGCGAAGAACGCCAACGGAATGAACGCCACGATCACGGCGATGAATGCGCGCAGCAGACGATCACGCAACTCGAGCAGGTGCGAGATCAGCGTGCCTTCGGCCAGTTGTTCCGAGTTGTCACTCATCCGCGCGGAGGGTCATCCGGATGGCGGTTGACATAGTCTTCGACGGCAGAGGGCGTCGGCGTCGTGGAAGCGTCGGCACTGTCGCTCGAGGCAGCGTTAGGCGAATCAGCCGGGGGCGCGACGTCGGGCTCACTGGTCGGCGCGGTCGAGGTCGTCGCGTTGGTTGAGCTCGTCTGCTGGCTTTGGCGACGCGCGGTTTCTTGCGCTTCGATTTCGAGTTGTTCGCGGAATTGTCTGGCCATCGCGCGAGCGCGACCCATCCAGCGGCCGATCTCGCCGACGACTTTGGGGAGCTTTTCCGGGCCGAGCACGAGCAGCGCGAGCCCCATGATCAGCAGCAGTTCGCTGAAACCGACTTCGAACATATGGACAGTCTGGCCCGCAGTCGGCGGGCGGCCTCAGCCGTTCCGGTCGGCGGGCTTCTGGTCGTTTGTGGTGGGCGCGGTCTTGGCCGTGTCGCCAAAATCGGCATCAGCCGATTCTTGCTTGATCTGTTTCAAACTCTCGGTCGCATCGCCCTCGTCCATGCCTTTCTTGAAGCCGCGTACCGCAGCACCCAAGTCCGAACCGATGGTGCGCAACTTCTTGGCGCCAAACACCAACAGGACCACCAGCAAGATGATGATCAGTTCGCGCATTCCGATTCCCATGACGACCTCGCGAATCCAGCGTATTCAGGAAAGCCTGATGATAGGCCAAACCGGCTCGAGTTAGACGGAAACTTCCGTTGCCTCGCCCACCTGCAACCAGAATGTCACCGGTCCTTCGTTGACGAGTGCCACGGACATATCGGCGCCGAAACGGCCGGTCTGGACCATGGGATGGGCTTGGCGCGCCAGCACACAGAGGTGATCGAAGAGAGCAGCTGCTCGCCCAGGTGGCGCAGCCGTGCTGAATCCCGGGCGATTGCCTTTGCGGGTGTCGGCGGCGAGCGTGAATTGCGGCACCAGCAGCAGACCACCACGCGTCTCTGCCAGGGAGTAGTTCATCCGACCCGCCTCGTCCGGGAATACCCGATACGCGATTAGCCGTTGGATCAACCGCTCTGCGGTCGATTCGGTATCGGTCGGCTGAACGCCGATGAGAGCTAGCAATCCGCCCTCGATCGCGCCGATTTGCTGGCCGGCCACGGTCACGCTGGCAGAGGAGACACGTTGGATCAGGGCGATCATGTGGGTGCGTCGGTGACGGCTGCGGTGGTAATTCCGGGCGCAAAACCTTAACATTCCGGCCGGTTTTACGCTTGAATCGTCTAGTTTTCAGGGGGTTGCGGTGACGAAGTTTGTTCTGGCGCTGTCTTTGGTTGCGGCCTCGGCATTCTCTTCTGCGTGGGCGCAAACGGCAGACGCCGAGCGCGGTGCCCGCCTCGCCTACACCTGCCTGGGTTGCCACGGCATCCCCAACTATAAAAATGCGTATCCGAATTACCGCGTGCCGAAATTGCGCGGCCAGCATCCAGAATATTTGGTGATTGCACTGCAGGCGTATCGTAGCGGTGAGCGCAGTCACGCCACCATGCATGCGAACGCTTCGTCGTGGAGTGAGCAGGATCTGGTCGACATGTCTGCATTCCTCGCAGGCCCAGTCGTCGCCTCGGCCGCGACGCCGAAGCCGGTTGGCAAGGCCCCTGATGCGGCTGCCACCTGCGTGGCCTGTCATGGCACCGATGGCGTCGGCATCACGCCGCAATATCCGACTCTTGCGGGTCAGCATGCCGATTACATCGAGCGCGCATTGACCGACTACAAGAAGGGCGGTCGCAAGAACGCCATCATGGCGGGTTTCGCCGCGCAGTTGTCGGCGAAGGACATCAAGGCGCTCGCCGCCTACTACTCGGCGCAGCGACCGGGTCTTGCCACGTCGCTTCGCCCGACCCCAAAAAAATAACGTCTATTCTTTGAGCTTTTCCAGAAAAGTCGCCGCGGTCTTCAGATAGAAGTCGCGGTTGGCTTTTTTGCGAAAGCCATGCCCCTCGTCCTTGGCTGCGAGGTACCACACCTCACCGCCACTGCCACGCACGCGCGCCACGAGTTGCGCGCTCTCCGATGCAGGTACGCGCGGATCATTGAGGCCTTGTACGACGAGCAAGGGTTTGCGGATGGCTTCGGCGCGATTGAGTGGTGAGATGCGTTGCAGGAAGGCGCGCATCGACGGATCACGCTCATCACCATACTCTGCGCGTCGCAGATCGCGACGATAGCCGGCGGTGTTGTTGAGGAAGGTGACGAAGTTACTGATCCCGACGACGTCGATGCCGCCGCGCAAACGATCACCGTAATGAACGAGCGAGGCGAGCACCATATAGCCGCCGTAGCTACCGCCCATCACCACGACACGTTTGGCATCGAACTGCGGGTTTGCGGCGATCCACACAAGCAAGGCGCCGATATCCCGCACCGAATCTTCGCGTAGACGTCCGTTATCGAGTTGGGTGAACGTACGTCCGTAGCCCGTCGAGCCGCGCACGTTCGGTTGGATTACCGCATAGCCGAGCTCGTTCACGAGATATTGAATGTAGGGGCTGTAGCCCGGGCGTGACTGACCTTCCGGGCCGCCGTGGATGTCGATGACGACGGGATGAGGTCCATTGCCGCGCGGCGTATATACGAAGGCCGGAATCTGCCGCTGCTGTTTGCCGATACGATCCCAGGTCGGATAACGCACGAGCTCTGCCGCTTGCCAGCGTCGTGGATCGACCGACCCAGACTCGCTACGAGTCCAACGCAGTGCCGCATCTTTGTCGATGTCGTAGCTCCAAGCATCGCGCGGTGATGTTGCTGATTCGAT
>CAIVYV010000114.1 GCA_903910215.1 uncultured Pseudomonadota bacterium | reverse complement strand
TGTGCAGCTCTTTTTTTGAGTTGGCTTAAGGGCTAAATGGGCTTTAGGCACGCTACCGCCGTGCCGTGTCACGATCGGCTGGCGCGGTTTAGGGGAAAAAAGTAAGGTGTAACGCACTTCTGTAAGAAGTCGAACTAGTCTACCGCAGAACCAGCGTCCGTTCTACGGTTGAACGAAACTATTTCTCGATTCGCGAATCGATGATGCGTCTGTGCGGCTGATGTTGGCCGGTCAGGCCCTAGTGGCGGCCTGCTCCGGGGCCGCTTCATTGGTCTGAGCCTGTTGTTGCACCGCCTCTTCCATGCTGACGGTGTTCACCACCAGCTCCAGGTGGGTCAGGATTTCCGGCTCGTGGCGGCCGACGTAGCTCTTGACGGCCCCGTTGGCCAGCAGCTTGGTCAGGTAGCCCTTGGCCACCACCAGGTTGAGCAGGTCGGAGCCGTAGGAGCTTTCGGCCTCCCGACGTCCCCCCGGATTTAGTTCCGGTTGGGTCTAGAGACTGACGGTTAGTGTATCTGCCTTTTGACTGATCTGCTTTGCGTATTCCGTTGGCGTTAGTCCGCCAAGTATTTTCTTCGGTCTTTCATCGTTGTATTCCCTTCGCCAAGTCTCGATCACGCCTCGGGCGTGATCGAGAGAAGTAAACCAATGCTCGTTCAGGCACTCGTCTCGAAGCCTGCCGTTGAAGCTTTCGATGTAGGCGTTCTGGTTGGGTTTGCCAGGATCGATTTGCCGCAAGTTGACGTTCCGGTCGTGTGCCCAGTTGAGCATCGCCTTGCCAACGAACTCCGGTCCGTTATCACTGCGAATGATCTTCGGTAAGCCTCGCCCCATCGCCAATTGATCGAGATGACGCGTCAACTGCAATCCACCCATGCTGTGATCCGGGATGACCGCAACGGATTCGTGAGTCGCATCGTCAACGACGGTCAAGCATTTCAACGTGCGTCCATTTGCTGTTCGATCAAAGACAAAATCCATCGACCAGACCTCGTTACGCCGACTTGGGCGCCCAAGCGGATGCCGCTCCGTCAGGTCTCGCTTCTTGCGCCTACGCCGCTGCACTTGCAGCTTCTCAAGCCGATACAGTCGTTCAACCCGCTTATAGTTCACGCACTGCCCACGTTGACGCAGCTTCAGGTAAATCATCCCAACGCCATAGCGACGATGACGCTGGGCAAGCTCCACGATCGATGTGCGCAGCTCCGTATTACGATCTGGTCGTGGTTGATAACGCAGCACCGTCGCACTCATACGAATCACCTCGAGCGCCCGGCGTTGCGACAACCCCTTCGTCTGCATCCACCGCACCATGACCCGACGGTCCGGTGCGGTTACCATTTTTTTCGAAGTGCCTCGCGTGTCACCTCGTTCTCGAGCAGTGACTCGGCAAGTAGCCGCTTGAGCCGTGCGTTCTCCGCTTCCAAACTCTTCAGGCGCTTCACATCCGACACTTCCATGCCGCCGTACTTGCTTCGCCAGGCGTAATAGCTCGCCTCAGAGAACCCGTG
>CAIVYV010000113.1 GCA_903910215.1 uncultured Pseudomonadota bacterium | reverse complement strand
GAAGCGGGTACTGTCGCGCGTATTTTTGATCGACGGTGATCCGGCGGCAAAGAAAACCATCGATGACCTTTGGATTCTGTCGGAAGCTTGTACACCGCAGCATGATCTCGCCACCTATACGCAAGCGATCATGGACCTAGGCGCCACTCTCTGCACCCGTAGCAAGCCCGCTTGTGTGCTATGTCCCATGACAGAGTTTTGTGGTGCGCGCGCCATGAATCGGCAAAGCGAGTTGCCTGCGAAGAAGCGACGTCAGAGTCGCGCCGAGCGTCGATCGAAGCGAGTGTGGATGCCCATCATTCGCGATCTACAAGGCGCGATCTATCTTGAGCGTCGCCCCACGCGCGGCATTTGGGGTGGGCTATGGTGTTTGCCAGAGTTCGAAACGATTAGTGCGGCGCATGCATTCGTCCGGAATCACTTCGCCGCCGACGAGCCGGCGATCGAACTCGGTGTCATCGAGCATTCATTCACGCACTTCGATCTGCAGATCCAGCCGCTCGAGTTCACGTTGCTCGCAAGTGCTGCCGCGCGCGTGATGGAGCCCGACAGCGAGCTTTGGTATAAAGTGTCGTTCGAGTCCGCAAGTCCGCGCATCGGTTTGCCGGCGCCCATCAAGCTACTGCTCGAATCTCTCGACTCAGGAATAGACCGATGACCCAAGCCGTTCGCATGGTCCAGTGTGTGTTGCTCAAGAAAGAGGCGCCGGGCCTCGAGCGCCCCGTTTATCCCGGGGATCTCGGCGCACGTATTTGGCGCAACGTCTCGAAGGAAGCGTGGCAGCGCTGGATCGCTCATCAGACGATGCTCATCAACGAGTATCGTCTGGTTGCCGTCGAGCCGAAGGCGCGAAAGTTTCTCGAAGCCGAGATGGAGAAATTTTTCTTCGGCGAAGGCGCTACGAAGCCTGAGGGCTACGTCGCGCCGACGTGAACGACTAGCTGCGCTGCTTTAAAAACTCTGAGTCCTCGAACAGGAATTCGTTCCAGCTCGCTGTTTCGAAGATTTTGGGAACGAGTTTTTTGGCGCCCTCATAAACCGGTTTCGGCAAAGCCTCGAGGCTCGAAATCTTACCGCCGAAGCCGCGAACGACTGTTCCGCCCGCTCGCTCGCCCATTCCCATCCAGGGCGCCCAGCGCGTCTTATTCTGCAGTTGCAGGTGAGATGGCGCCGATGTGACGGCTGGGTTGAGCACATCCTGCAGCGGCGCCGACATCGTCATGAACGAGTTCACATAAGTCGTCTTGCCTGGGTGGACCATGTCCGGACGACTCTCGATGGATTCGGTCGCCAAGAAGACGCGATCGCCGATGATTTCGATCGGCAGGGCTTTCGGCGTAAAGCCCATCGCGATCACGCCATCGGGGGTATAAACACGCGGCACGGGACCGAGCAGAAACTGATGTATCGCCTCGCGCTTGCCAGTGATCGGATTGTCGAAATGCTCGAGGATCTCGTGACTACCGTGGCGCGAATAGAAGCCCACTTCGTACTTGCGCATCTCGTACTGGTCATTGCCTTTCGGCGTCCAGTGATCAACAAGAATGTTGTTGAGCGTGAAGAGGGGAACGAAGTTGCCTTCACCAGTGTCGGCGTAGATGTTCAGTCGCATGAACGAATACACCGTTTCTTTGGCGAGGCTCCCGACGAGTTTCACGTGGGCGCGCAGTGCGACAAGCGGATCGTTGAAGTCAGGTATCGACGTGGCTAGCGCCGAAGCCTGTGTGCGTGATGTAGCAACACTCGCAAGTCCGGCTACGCCGGCAAGTGCAGAACGACGCGAGATGCGATTCATCAGAGACCCCCAATCACACTTTTTTCAGATACTCGGCTTTCAGCATGAACTCGCTGCCGTCGATCTTGCAGCCCACTTCGTGGCCGTCCGAGACTTCACCGAGCCTTATTCCCTTGATCTTGGTGCCTTGCTTCAAGACGGTGGAAGAGCCGCGCACCTTCAAATCCTTGATCAAGGTGACGCTGTCGCCATCGGCAAGCGCAGTGCCATTGGAATCTCTCACGACGGGTGCCGCCGGCGCATCGCCTGTTTGATTCGCCGTCCACTCGTGAGCACACTCGGGGCAAATCAGCAGGTTGCCATCAGGGTAGGTATTGCTCGCGCCGCAGGCGGGGCAGTTGGGAAGGTTCGTCATACGCGCCAGTGTAAAACAGAGATTTCCCAGTTAATTCAGGTATTTACCCGTATCGTCGCTTGACGGACAGCGAGCGCCCGAGTCTAATACGCGTCCCGTTTCGGGGAAGCCTTTTCAGGGCACGGCCGGATAGCTCAGTTGGTAGAGCAGCGGATTGAAAATCCGCGTGTCGTTGGTTCGATTCCGACTCCGGCCACCATTTCCTTCCATCTTCCAAGCACTTAGCTTGCCAAAGTTAGCGACTTGTCAGTTTTCGGTTCGCGTCTTCTCCAGATCGGCGATCCGGCGGCGTAGTTCCGCGCCCTTGCGTGCGACCGCCGTATTGCGCAGATACTCATCCATGGGCTGCGTGGGCAGCGCCGCATAAACTCCCGGCTTGTCGATATCTTTGACGACACCCGCGCGATGAACGAGAACTACATCGTCACCCACACTCACATGATCGATGACGCCGGTCTGTCCACTCGCAATTACTCGTTTGCCAATACGGCTCGATCCGGCGATGCAGAACATGGCCGTTAGCAGACAGTCTTCGCCGATTTCGACGTTGTGTGCAACATGACACAGATTGTCGAATTTGGTGCCGCTGCCGATACGGGTCTCTGCGTAGGTTGCGCGGTCAATCGTGTTGTTGGCGCCGATGCGCACGCGATCGCCGATGACCACGATTCCGGTTTGCGGAATAGGGTGGCTGCGACGTTTCGAATCTTGGGCGAAACCAAAGCCTTCGGAACCGATCACGCTACCAGCTCCGACCACCACTTCTTTGCCGAGGCGGCATCCGTAACCGATCACGGCGTTGGGATGCACGATGCTGTCGTCACCGATGACGGTATCGTGCTCAACAACAGCGCCCGACATGATGCGGCAACGTGCGCCAATCACGACGTTACGACCCACCACGG
>CAIVYV010000112.1 GCA_903910215.1 uncultured Pseudomonadota bacterium | reverse complement strand
TCGCCAGCTTTTCCAGATTCCAGTGAGCCGAGACAACCGAGTTCGCCCTCGACCGAAACGCCGACCGCGTGGGCGATCTTCACGACATGCGCCGTAACGTCGACGTTGTATTCGTATGAAGCCGGAGTCTTACCGTCTTCTTTCAGTGATCCGTCCATCATGACGCTGGAGAAGCCCGAGCGAATCGACTGTACGCAAACAGAGGGGCTAGCGCCGTGGTCCTGGTGCATCACGATCGGGATGTGCGGATAGCTTTCGATGGCGGCTTCGATGAGGTGGCGCAAAAACGGCTCACCCGCATACTTTCTCGCACCTGCCGAGGCTTGCATGATGACCGGACTGTCGGTCTTGTCGGCCGCCTGCATGATGGCTTGCACTTGCTCAAGGTTGTTGACGTTGAACGCAGGCACGCCGTACCCGTGTTCGGCGGCGTGATCGAGCAATTGACGCATCGAGATGAGTGCCATGACGGAATCCCCAAAAAGAAACTAAGCGAAATTCGTGGGAGCTATTCTAGCTAAATCAGTCGTTGTCGGCTCAAACGTGCAGCGGCAAACGTACGTCAGCGAACAAGGCATCGACCTCTTCCTGACGTGTCGTCCGCTCGGCTTTATGTACCCGAGCGTGATCCAAATGCGGTGCCAACAAGCGCATGAAATCGAGCGTGTATCGTCGTAGATAGCCGCCGCGGCGGAACCCGACCCAAGTCAGATGACGAGGGAAGAGGTGGGACGCATCGAACGATACGAGGTCGCGATCTTCTTTGGGGTCGATCGCCATGGCGGCGACGATCCCCACGCCTAGACCGAGCCTCACATAGGTTTTGATGACGTCCGCATCACGGGCCGTCAGAGCAATATCGGGCTCGATACCGGCTGACTCAAATGCCTGTGGCAGGGAGGCGGGACCCGAGAGATTGAATACGTAGGTGACGAGCGGATACTGGCCGAGCTTGGACAGGGTCAATGTTTTGGTCTTGGCCAGAGGATGATCGAGCGGCACGATGACTCGGCGATGCCACTCGTAGCAAGGCAGTAGCACGCAGTGAGGGAAGTGGTCACGCGACCCTGTTCCGATCGCGATATCCACCTGACCTGCATTCAGCATGTCGGCGATCTGTTCCGCTGTGCCCTGATGCAGATGCAGACGAACTTGCGGATACTTGAGGCGAAACTGCGAAATGACGGCAGGTAGTACGTAGCGGGCCTGGGTGTGCGTGGTCGCGATGGAGAGCGAGCCACGTGCGGCGTCGCGTACGTCTAGCGACATGGCCTTGATCGCTTGGGTTTCACGTAGGGCTTTTTGGGCGCGCTCGACCACGCGCTGTCCGGCCGCTGTTAGTCGTAGCAGATTGCGACCTTCGCGGACGAATAGCTCGAACCCAAGCTCCTCCTCGAGCAAGCGAAGCTGCCGGCTCACGCCTGGTTGCGACAGATGCAACTTATCGGCGGCTGCGGAGATATTGAAGCCGGCATCGACGATCGCGGTCAGGTAGCGCAGTTGAGCAAGTTTCATATGCGCACCAGACCCGTTAGCAACATCAACTGATGGGCAGGGTCATTCCGAGCCATCGACCGAGCGCAAGCGCTGGCGTCAGCATCATGCCGGGAGCAAAGGCGTTACCGAGCGTTGCGCCGCTACCGAGCACTTCGCCGGCGGCGTAGAAGTTCGGTATGGGCTCACCGTTACCGCGTACGACACGCAGCTGCTCGTCGACGACAACACCTGCGGACGAAGTGGCAGAGTGACCTAGGTGGGTCACCGCGAAATACGGGCCCCTTTCGCCTATCGGCATCGGGAAGTATTTGCGACCGAAGGCGTCGCTACCGGATTTGGTGGCCGCGTTGTAATCGCGAATCGAAGTGCGCAATCCGTCGAGCTCAATGCGAGCCTTGGCGGCGAGTGCTTCGAGAGAGTCTGCACGGTGAAACATCGGATGTTTGTCAAAATGCGCCAAAAACTCGTCGCGCGAAAATTTCGGTAGCGCTGGTGGCGCCTTCTCGAGAATCGATTGATCAAAGAAGATCTGGTAGCGCAGCTTCTCTTGTCGGAGCAGCAAACGCTCACGCTGATAGGAGTCGGGTGAGTCTTCAGCGACGAAGCGCTGGCTCTGGTTGTTGACCCAGATTTCCCACGGCATGCGTCGCGGCGACATATCGAAGCGCGCATAGACCTTGGCCGGGAACTGTTCCGACGTGAGGATGGATCCGCTACCGGGCCTGTGCAGATCTTGGCCTCGGAGCCAGCCGCCGATGGAGGTGGCGATCGCGAGCCCTTGGCCTTGTGAATAAGGATAAGAGCCGGCTGCGTAGGCGGGCACACCGCAAAGCTGCTCGAAAAGATCCGGGTTCATCGCGTAGCCGCCGCTTGTCAGCAGGATATGCCGACCACGTGCAATGAACTCGCGGGTCGCACCGTCCTTCGACTCGACGACCGTGCCGCGCACGCCCTGAACTTCACCCTTGTCACTCAGCAGCAAGCCGGTGGCGCGTGTATTCAATTGCAAAGTGACACGGCCACTCGCGATTTCCGGGGCGAGCTCACGACGGATGACAGCCAAAATGGCTCGGCCTTCATCCTTCGCCCAAAGATATCGCGGTGTGTTGTAGGCCTTGCGGCCCGGGCTATCGCCAGTGACCGGATGATCGGCCAACGGCACAAGACCCGCATCCAGCAACCAATTGATGGTCGCTGGCGCCTCATCGGCCGTACGTCGAATGACGTGCTTGTCCGCGAGACCTCGCGATAGGTTCATCACGTCGTCGTAGTGCGCATCGGGCGTATCGATAATGCCTTTAGCGGCCTGAATACGCGTGCCGGCAGCGGCTACCTGGCCGTTGGCGAGGTGCAGCGTGCCACCGATATCGGGCGCCGCGTCGACCAGCAGGACCTTGGCTCCACGACGAGCGGCGAAAACGGCCGCAGGAAGACCTGCAGTGCCGGCGCCGATGATCACGAAATCGTAATAGGGCGTATCGGCTGCAAAAGCCGAGGCGACCGACGAATCGGCAAGCGCGATCGCCCCAGCGGATCCGATGGCTCTCTGGATGAACGCGCGACGCTTCATGGCGATCAATCCTCGATGAGGAAGCTTCGTAATTGTTCCGAGCGGCTCGGATGGCGCAGCTTGCGCAGCGCCTTCGCTTCGATCTGACGGATGCGTTCACGCGTGACGTCGAACTGTTTGCCGACCTCTTCAAGCGTGTGGTCGGTATTCAGGTCGATTCCGAAGCGCATACGAAGAACTTTCGCTTCCCGCGGGGTGAGCTGCGCGAGCACCGCATGGGTGGTTTCGCGGAGCGACTCGGCGGTGGCTTGATCGATTGGCGAAGCCACCGAGGTGTCTTCGATGAAATCGCCAAGGTGTGAATCTTCATCGTCACCGATCGGAGTCTCCATCGAGATGGGCTCCTTGGCGATTTTGAGAACCTTACGAACCTTGTCCTCGGGCATTTCCATGCGCACAGCAAGCTCATCGGGTGTCGGCTCACGACCCATTTCCTGGAGCATCTGTCGCGAGATGCGATTGAGCTTGTTGATCGTTTCGATCATGTGCACCGGGATACGAATCGTACGGGCCTGGTCGGCGATCGAACGCGTGATGGCCTGGCGAATCCACCAGGTTGCGTAAGTCGAGAATTTGTAGCCGCGACGGTATTCAAATTTATCGACGGCCTTCATCAAGCCGATGTTGCCTTCCTGGATCAGATCGAGGAACTGCAGGCCGCGATTGGTGTACTTCTTGGCGATCGAGATAACGAGGCGGAGGTTCGCCTCGACCATTTCTTTCTTGGCGCGACGGGCTTTGGCTTCGCCGATCGAGACTTCACGATTGATATCTTTGATCTGGCTGATCGAGAGGAAGTGGCGCTTCTCGATCGCCTGCAGTTGAACCTGGCGGCGCAGGATTTCGTCGCTGAACTTGGCCAAGCCCGCAGACCACTTCTTGGCGGCCTTCACGTGCTTACTGACCCAGCGCTCGTCCGTCTCGTTGCGCGGGAAGGAAGTGATGAACTCCTTGCGCGGCATACCTGCATCGCGCACCGCGATGACCATGATCTCTTTTTCGAGTTGACGGATTTCGTTGATGTGCTCGCGCAGATTGCCAATCAAGGCCTCGAACATCTTGGGCGCGAGCTTGAGCTCCATGAACTCGCCCGAGAGTTTGCTGCGAGTCTTCTGTGTTTTCGGGTCTTCCATGCCGGACTTGCTGAGCAAGCCTAGGCACTGCGCGTGCAGTTTTTGGATCGAGGCGAAGCGATTAGCGGCTTCGACCGGATCCGGGCCGGTATCGGCAGCTTCCTCTTCATCGTCACCGCCTTCGACGTCTTCGGCTTCTTCCGCTGCCGCAGCAGCCGGATCGACCTTGGTCGGATTCTGCGGTTGCGCGATGACATCCGGCGCATTGGGGTCGATGAAACCGACGATGATGTCGGCAAGGCGCCCGCCGCCATTCTTCACCGGCTCATAGGCCCTGAGAATGAAGTCGTAGGTTGGCGGATACAGAGAGATTTGAGTGCGCACGGCATCGAGACCTTCTTCGATGCGCTTGGCGATACTGATTTCACCTTCGCGAGTGAGCAATTCGACTGTACCCATTTCACGCATGTACATGCGCACGGGATCTGTGGTGCGACCAAGCTCTGCATCGAGCGCAGCCAGTGCTGCCGCGGCTTCTTCGATTGCTTCTTCGTCGGATGGCGCAGTGGTCTCAGGGGCGAGCAGTGATTCTTCCGGTGCCTTTTCGTACACCGGGATGCCCATATCATTGATCGTATTAACGATTTCTTCGATCTGCTCGGGATCGACGATTTC
>CAIVYV010000111.1 GCA_903910215.1 uncultured Pseudomonadota bacterium | reverse complement strand
CGACACCGCTGACATCTCTCACCATGGTGTCACCTCATCGGCTTTTACCGTCTGTCTTTGATTTATCCGCATCGATCTGAAACCGGGCGGGATCAGAATGTCAAAGTGACAATGGTGCGATATGTACCCTAGGCCACAGATCGCCTCTTTGCTTTGACGATTTCCACCCAGAGCAAGCTCGCCACGCCGATGAGTGCACTCCAGAAAAGTTGATCCAGAGTGATGATGGCAAATGAAAATCGATCTCGAACTATCGGAACGAATAACGCTAGAACAAGGCATATCACGGCGAACGCCGTGACGGCATACAGTGCAGGGTTTCGCCTAGTAAGCACCTCGCGAAACGAAGCGCTCCATGACCGATTGAAATAAATCAGCGCGATCAACGATGAAATCAAGGTGCAGAAGACCAGAGTCCTTGCGACCTCGTACCCGTTGGTAGGCGCCGACACCTCGTACACCACGGTACACGCGACAAAAACGCTCAGTCCTTGCAAGAGCGCGAGAGTCACCTCGCGAAGCGAGAATAGTTTTTGATCCAGCGGTCGCGGGGGCCGCTTCATCAGATTTCGATCGGGCTGTTCCGCCTCGAAGACCAGGGCACAGGTTGGATCGATGATCATCTCGATGATGACGATATGAATCGGCAGCAAAATCAGTGGCGCAGCCGAGTCGAGCAGGGGCAACAGCGCGAGCCCTGCGATCGGTACGTGTACGGCGATGATGAAGATGCTGGCCTTCTTGATGTTGTCGTAGATCTTGCGACCCTGGCGGATCGCGGCGACGATGGAGGGGAACGCGTCATCGAGCAAAACGAGATCCGATGCTTCTCGCGCTACCTCGGAGCCTCGCTGCCCCATCGCAATACCGATATCCGCTGCTTTCAGCGCCGGCGCATCGTTGACGCCATCGCCGGTCATTGCCACGACGTTGCCTCTGGCCTGCAATGCTTTAACCAAACGCAACTTCTGTTCGGGGCGTACTCGAGCAAAAACATCATGTTGTTGGACTGCTTCGGCCAGTTCGCCATCCTCGAGGGCATCCATATCGGCGCCGGTCAGCACGGATGGATGATCGAGTGCGACGATGCCGGCTTGGCGCGCGATGGCGAGCGCCGTCTTGGGATAGTCACCGGTGATCATGACCACGCGTATCCCGGCGTCGCGACAGTCCGCAACCGCTTGGGGAACCTCGGTACGTAGCGGATCGGCAAAAGCGAGCAGCCCGAGAAACTCGAGTGGACCAAAGTCTGTGTGTAGATCGACATATGGCGTGTCGACGTTTCCGGATGCTTGCGCGACACCGATGACGCGTAGGCCTTGCTCGCCAAGACGGCTGACGATCGCATGCAGTTCGGATTTCTGCTGTTCCGTGAAGGCGCACAGATGCGCGATGACCTCAGGCGCACCTTTACTGGCCAATCGAACACTCATCGCACCGTCGTGCCGGACGTAGCCCATGGCGGGACGCGTGGCTGTCAACGGATACTCGTGAAGCAGGGCGTGTTGTTCTGAGTCAGTAACGTCGATTAGTCGCTCTGCCGCGTGACGGATCGCCTTGTCGAGTGGGTCTTTGGATTGAGGTTTGGTAGCGGAAAACGCGGTTGATAGCAGCATGCTGAATCGCGAATCAAGGTTGTCTACAGCAGCCAAGTTGACCTCATGGGTCATGTCAGCCAAGTGCGCTAATTGAAGTTGATTGCGAGTGAGCGTGCCCGTCTTGTCGACACACAAGACATTCATGGCACTTAAGCTTTCGATCGCCGGAATATGTCGAGTTAGAACATTGCGCTTCGACATATGCCATGCGCCGACAGCCAGAAATACCGTCAGTACGACTGGGAATTCTTCGGGTATCAACGACATCGCCATTGCGATTCCCGCGAGCCCGCCTTCGCGCCACGCGTCGGGGCTTCCGCCACGAGTCAACGCGTAGACGATGGCGGCCGCGACGCAGGCGACGATGCCAGCACTCGCAAGCCAGCGTACTAAGCGATCAGTTTCCTTCTGTAGTGGTGACCGGTCGCTGTCGATGCTTGTCAGGGCGGTACCGATTGCCGCTACGCGAGTACGCTCGCCTGTAGCGACGATTTCGGCGAGGCCGGCACCCGATGTGACCAATGTTCCGCCATACAGACTGCTCGTATGGTCTCCACCAGGCTCACCGAGTTCGACCGTTTCGGCGGAGGGGGTTTTACTGACGGGGACCGACTCTCCCGTGAGTAACGACTCGTCGATCGACAAGTGCGTGGATTGACGGAGTAGCGCATCTGCGGGGACACGATCGCCTTCGCCGAGAATAATCAGATCACCGCACACAAGTTCCGTTGCCGAGATGCGGATTTCTTTGCCATCGCGAATGACGAGACATCGCGGACTCGACATTTGACGTAGCGCATCGAGGGCTTTCTCGGTGCGACGACGTTGCAGGATCGTACTGCCGATGACGACGAGGACAAAGCTCAATAACAGCAGGCCGTCGCTGAGTTTGCCCATCGCAAGGTAGAGGCCGCCGCCTGCAACCAACATGATGAACATGGGCTCACGCAGAGCATCGAGCGCAACCGTGAGCGTCGGTGGACGAGAGCGTCCGCCGATGACGTTGGGCCCGTCCTCGGTCAAGCGCTGCTGCGCCGCGGACTCGCTCAGTCCCGTTGTCGTCAGGCGATCACTCACCTGGCGATTCTGCCGCCTTCAGGGTCCCTTGGGCTACTTCTAGATGCGGAGTTAGATGCTGAGTCGGTTAAGTCCGTCGAGCGCGGCGGTTTTGTAGCACTCCGCGAGAGTCGGGAAGTTGAAGACGGCATCGGCGAAGTAATCGATCTTGCCGTTATGAGCCATTAAAACCTGTCCGATGTGAATCAGCTCGCTCGCACCTTCGCCCATGATGTGTACGCCGAGTAACTGCCGGGATTCCGGGCTGAAGATGATTTTCAGCAAGCCAGTTCGATCGCCGATGATCTGGCCACGCGAAATCTCCCGGTAGTTGGCTTTGCCGATCTCGTAGGCAATACCGGCGGCAGTGAGCTCGTCTTCGCTTTTTCCGATCGTCGAAATCTCGGGAACCGTATAGATGCCATACGGGAAGAGCCCGATACCGCCTTCGTGATCATTGCGCAGACCGAAAGCGTGTCGCGCCGCTGCTCTACCTTGTTCATACGAGGTCGATGCCAAAGACGGGAAGCCGATGACATCACCGACCGCATAGACATGCTCGACGTTGCTTTGGAAGTGCTCATTGACGGGGATGCGGTTGCGATCATCTGCTTGCACGCCGGCGTTGCCAAGTTGCAGGCGTTCCGTCGCTCCGACACGGCCAATCGAGTAGAGCGCCGCTTCTGCATGAAGGACTTTGCCGCTCTTCAGTCGCACTTCGACAGGTTTTGAGACACCATCGAGAAGGGCGATTTCGGCAACTTCTTCGCCGAGGCGCATGGTGACATTGCTCTGTTGTACGACATAGGTGAGCGCCGCCGAAATTTCATGATCGAGGAACGGCAGTAGTGTCGGACGCTTATCCACTACCGTGACACGTACGCCGAGCGCCGCGAACATGGTTGCGTATTCGATGCCGATGACGCCGGCACCAACGACGATGATCGATCTCGGTAGACGCTCGAGCCCGAGCACATCGTCACTAGTGAAAACTCTTTGGCCATCGAATGGAATGTGGGTGTCGCGCGCTGCTTCGGTGCCACAGGCGATCACGACCTTGCGAGCGGTGATCTGTCGCTTGCCATGTCTTCCTTCGGTGGTCAGCTCGATCAGGTGCGGATCGAGAAACGTCGCAGTCGCCTCGATGAGCTCGACGCGGTTACGTGTCATCTGATTACGGATGACGTCGATCTCGGATCGCACGACCTGCTGAACACGGTAAAGAAGATCGTCGATGGTGATCTCCTGCTTCACTCGGTACGACGAACCGTAGATGCCTCGCTCGCGATATCCCGAGAGATGCAGAACCGCCTCTCGAAAGGTCTTCGAGGGGATCGTGCCGTAATTGACGCAGATTCCACCGACGGTTCTAGCCCGTTCGATGATTGCAACAGACTTGCTTAATTTGGCCGCCTGAATGGCCGCCCTTTGACCGGACGGACCCGATCCGATGACTACGAGGTCGTAGTCAAATCCGCGCTCCCCCATATTGATCCCCTTTGGATCTTGTTGATGTTGTGTTCCGGATCCTAGTTTGATCTTGGTAGGGATTCAAACCCCTGCCGTCCGACGGGTCGAGCCTCTATAGTGGCCGACCATATCAGGGGGAGATGACATGTCTGACGAGGCTTTGCGACAGGCAGCGCTCGCGTACCACGCGATGCCGCGGCCGGGAAAGATTGGTACCCACGTTTTCAAGCCAGCGGAATCCAGCCGTGATCTTGCGCTCGCCTACAGCCCTGGCGTCGCAGAGCCGGTGTTAGCTATCGCCGCAGATCCTGAGGCAGCCTACGAGTACACCAACAAGGGAAATCTCATTGGCATCGTGACCGATGGTTCGGCGATTTTGGGTCTCGGTAATCTCGGTGCGCTGGCAAGCAAGCCCGTGATGGAAGGCAAGGCATTACTCTTCAAACGATTCGCGGATCTCGATTGCGTGGACATCGAGATCAACGCAGAGACGGCAGAAAGCTTCATCGACACGGTCGCGCGCATCGCCGATAGCTTCGGCGGTATCAATATAGAAGACGTGGGCGCCCCACAGTGCTTCGCGATTGAAGAAGCGCTGAAGGCGCGTTGTAAAGTGCCCGTCTTCCACGATGATCAACACGGCACGGCCATTTGCGTTGTCGCGGGTTTATTGAATGCTCTCGAGCTGCAAGGGAAGCGGCTAGGCGAGGTGAAGATCGTGTGTCTCGGTAGCGGCGCCGCCGGCACCGCGACCTTACGCCTGTTGCGATCGATGGGCGTTCCGGTTGCCAACATGACCGCCGTTGATCGGCAGGGCGTCATTCATTCTGGCCGCAAAAACTTGCCTGACTACAAAGCCGAGTTTGCCAACGATAGCCCTGATCGCACATTGGCAGATGCTTTGCGAGGTGCCGATGTTTTCATTGGAGTCTCGGCCGCTGGTCTGCTCGATGCCGAGTTGCTGCGATCCATGGCGCCGCGGCCCGTGATTTTCGCGCTTGCGAATCCCGAGCCTGAGGTTCGACCTTCAGCGGCGCGGGCAATCCGCGACGATGTGATCGTCGCTACCGGGCGATCGGATTTTCCAAATCAGGTGAACAATGTGCT
>CAIVYV010000110.1 GCA_903910215.1 uncultured Pseudomonadota bacterium | reverse complement strand
TCGCCGCCACAACCAAAGACGACATGCAACTGCCCTTCGCAATGAGCGCGCGCGGCAGCGAGCGCCTTGGCTAGCGCGTCGGGCGTATGAGCGTAATCGACGATAGCAAGCGCGCCGCTGTCGATGACAAATGCTTCCATGCGCCCCGGGGGCGCCTTGCTGTTAGCCAGAGCCCGGCGCGCCTCGTCGGCCGTCACACCGAGGGCTCGCAAAACGCCGTAGGCGATCAGCACATTGTCGACGTTGAATTCACCAATCAGCGGGATCTCCATCGAGATGCCAGCAGTGGGGAGCGCATCGACGCTCGAATCAGTCAACCGGAAACGCAAACCGCGAGCATGCCGCTCGATGTCGCAGGCTTCGATACGCACTGTCGCTGCATGGCGTGCTGCGCACTGCCCTGCAATCGCGCGACCCTCATTCGTACGCGCCGTCGTCACGAGCGGCGCCTTACCGAGAGCTGCCTGCTGCAGCGCCCATTGAGCGCCCTGTGCGTCATCGACATTGATCACGCGGGCACCGGCCTGCGACAAGTCGAACAAGCGCGCCTTGGCGGCCGCGTAGTTCTCCATGGTGCCGTGGTAGTCGAGGTGATCGCGCGTCAGATTGGTGAAGGCAGCTACGCGATATCGAACCGCCTCGACACGAAACTGATCGAGCGCGTGCGAAGATACTTCCATCGCCACGCACTCGGCCTTCGATGCCAGCAGATTCGCCAAGCGTTGCTGCACCGACACCGCATCTTCGGTGGTGTACTCACCACCGACAAGAGCTTCACCCGGAACACCGCAACCCAAGGTGCCGATGTAACCCGCACGACGCTGCAGTTGCCCCATCGCCATGGCGATCAGCCAACTCGTCGTGGTCTTGCCGTTCGTGCCCGTGATGCCTGCCACCGCGAGCATGGCCGAAGGATCATCATGGAAACGCGCTGCGATCGCACTCGCGTGACGCGAGAGCTCGGCAACTGGCGCCATGAAGACATCGTCACGCGGCGTCGGCGGCTCGATACCCTCCGCCGGCTCCCAAAGAATCGCTCGCGCACCGCGCGAGCAAGCCTCACCAAGGCCACGCAAGCCGTGGGTACGGCGACCTGCGCACGCGAGAAACAATCCGTCTGCCTCGACTCGACGACTGTCGAGAGAGATGTGACGGATGGGCAGCGACGGTGCGTCGGCGTAACCGCGACACAGATCCGTGAGGCTGCGAGTCGCCGTCATCGACGTACCTCGCCGTTTGCGGCCGAACCACGCTGCGCGATGTTGGTAATGAGAGAATTTCCGGGGGTCTCGAGCGACTCGGGCAGAGTCTCGGGCAATTGATCAGTCAAACCATCGACCGGCGCATCGGGCGCCACTGCAAGCAGACGCAGCGCACCACCGACCACCTTCGAGAAGACCGGTGCGGCCACGTCACCGCCGTAGTAAAGACCTGCACCCGGCTCGTCAATCACGACGACCGTCGCGAGACGCGGATTCGATGCCGGTGCGAGACCCGCGAAGACCGAGAGATATCGATTGGTCG
>CAIVYV010000109.1 GCA_903910215.1 uncultured Pseudomonadota bacterium | reverse complement strand
TTCGGCATCTGCAGCGTCAGGCGGCGAGCGCACGCAAGTACCAAACTCTCAAGGAGCAGGAGCGACGCCTCACGGCCGAGCTGCTGGCGCTGCGTTTGCGCGATCTCGATAGCGGTGCCGAAGTGCACGATTCGGCTGTGCGGGAGAAAGAGCTTGCCATGCAGGCTGCGCTCGCTGATCTGCGCTCCGCTGAGGCGGCGATCGAGACGCAGCGTGGCTATCACGCCGAACAGACAGATGCGCTCTCGCAAGTGCAGGCGCGCTTCTATTCCGTGGGTGCCGACATCTCGCGAACCGAGCAGCAGATTCAGTTCGCCCGTGAGACGCGTGATCGAAAGCGGGCGGATCTAGCCGACTCGCGCCGTACTCTCGAGGCGCTCTCGACACAGATGGCGCGTGACGAACAGGAACTGCTTGCCATCCGCGACGAGCTTGGGCGAATCGCGCCCGATCTCGAGCGAGCGCAAGCGGCCGAGCGTTCGGCTGCAGCTGCGCTGGAAGCCGCCGAGCAGTCGCTCGCGTCATGGCAACAGCAGTGGGAAGCGTTCAATAGCGAGTTTGGTTCGGTCAATCAGACGGTACAGGTCGAGCGCGCCCGAATCGAACAACTCGAGAATCAACTGCGGCGCCTGCGCGCCCAACGTGACCGACTCGATGTCGAACGCGATGCCCTGTTGGCTCAGGAGAGTCAGGGCCAGTTGTTCGAGCTCGGCGAGCGCGAATCGCAGGCACGCACGGCTGCCGAAGGTCTCTCGCGTAGCCTCAACGAAGCGCTCGCCAAGGTGCAGGGGTTACGCAGTGAGCAGCTCTCGCTGGAAGAGAGGCTCGAAGGAGCCCGTACGGATCGCGAGCGTGCACGCGCGGAGATGATGTCGGTCGAGGCCCTGCAGCGAGCAGCACTCGGTCAGGCAGATTCGAAGGCCGGTAATTGGTTGAAGTCGGCTGGTCTCGCCGATCGTAAGCGCGTGGCGGAGCTGCTGTCGGTGGACAGTGGGTTCGAGCGCGCGGTCGAGACGGTGCTCGGCGACTACCTCGAAGCGGTGTGCGTCGATGGACTCGACTCCCTGCTCGATACGCTAGGCGCAGCCGAAGGCGCGCAGCTCGCCATTTTCGAAGGGGGTCTCGCGTCGAGTTCGGCAAACGGTGATCGACTGGCCTCGAAGGTCAATGGCCCCGAAGCTGTGCTTGATGTGCTCGCCACCGTGCGCGTCGCCGATAGTCTTGGTGCGGCACTCGCGATGCGTCGGTCGCTCGAGCGCGGTGAGTCCGTCATCACGCGCAACGGCGAGTGGGTCGGGCGCGGTTGGTTGCGCGTTGCCCGCGGCGGTGATCCGCACTCGGGCGTCATCGAGCGCGAACAACGTTTAAAGACTTTGCGTGGCGAATTCGATCAGGCTGAAACGAGATACCGCGAAGTCGAAACAGCTTTGCAGACGGCGCGTACGGCGATCGGTGTCGCCGAGTCCGAACGTGACTCGGTACAAGGTCGCATCCAGCAAGCGCATCGACAGCACGCCGATTTGCTCGGTCAACTCGAAGCGTCGCGTGCGCGTCTACAGGAGTCGAGTTTGCGACGCGAGCGACTCGAACTCGAGTCGGCCGATGTGGCGCGCGAGATCGGCGTGACCGATGAATCGATCGCACGCGCGCGAGTCGAACTCGAGCGTGGTCTGGCCCGAGTCGGTGAGCTCGATGGTCGTCGACCGGAGCTTGATGCCGAGCGTGAGCAGGCGCGGGATACCGTCTCGAGTGCTCGTGCAGCTGCTCAATCTGCGCAGCTTGCGGCTCGTGATCTCCTTGTGCGAGCCGAGGGGCGTCGCACTGCCGAATCTTCGATGACGGTCGGCATCCAGCGCGCCAGCGAACAAAGCTCGGTGTTGACCACGAAGGTCGCCGAACTCGAATCTGAGCTCGCGGGCGGTGAGGGTCCGATCCTCGAACTCGAGGGCGTGCTCGAAGGTTTGCTGTCGCGTCGGCTCGAAGTCGAAGCCGACCTTGGTCAGGCGCGGCGTTCGCTCGAACAAGCGGACGCCGACTTGCGTGCGCTCGAGGAGCGTCGTCAGGGCGCCGAGCAGCGTGTCGAGCAGACGCGCTCGGCCATGGATGAGGCTAAGCTCGCCGCACAAGAGACCCGAGTGCGTCGCGAGTCGATCGCGGAACAGTTCGCCGCGACGCAGTTCGATCTCGCCGAGGTTCTGCAAAGTCTCGCGCCCGAGGCTGCCGTTCCCGAGTGGGAAGTACAGCTGTCGGAAGTTCGCACCGACATCGAGAAGTTGGGCCAGGTGAATCTGGCTGCGATCGACGAGTTGCAGCAGAGCACCGAGCGCAAGGAATATCTCGATCGTCAGTACACCGACCTCACGTCGGCGCTCTCTACGCTCGAAGAGGCGATGCAGAAGATAGACAAAGAAACGCGCACCCGCTTCGAAGACACCTTCAACCGCATCAATGCGGGCTTGCAGGCGAAGTTCCCGCGTCTCTTTGGTGGCGGTCACGCCTACCTCGAGCTCACGGGTGAAGATCCGCTCGCCGCCGGAGTGTCGGTAATGGCTCGCCCGCCGGGCAAGCGAAACGTCACCATCTCGCAGCTCTCGGGTGGCGAGAAGGCGCTAACTGCCGTCGCGCTCGTGTTCTCGATCTTCGATCTGAATCCAGCGCCGTTCTGTCTGCTCGACGAAGTGGATGCACCGCTCGACGAAAATAACGTCGGCCGCTTCTGCGACATCGTGCGTGAGATGGCCAGTCAGGTTCAGTTTATCTTCATCACTCACAACAAGGTCACGATGGAGCTTGCCTCGCAGCTGCTCGGTGTGACCATGAATGAGCCGGGTGTCTCGCGTCTCGTCGCCGTGGATGTCGATGAGGCGGTGCGTCTGGCAGCGAGTTGATTCAATGGCCATCATCGAATTGCTGACGGCGGATTTGCGACTGGCGTTACTACTCGTTGGTGCTTTGTTGCTCATTGGCATCGTCGTGTGGGAAGTCGTGCAGCGACGTCGTGCGAGTAAAGCCGACGCGGCGCACCAAGCTGGGCCGCCCTCGGTTGACCCCTTACTGCGATCGGATGAGTTGTCCGAAGTTCGTGAAGACCCCTCGCTGACGCTTCCTGAGATGCACGTCCGCGATCGCCTCATCGAGCCGACTCTCGTTGATTTCGATGCGGCGATTGCCAAAGAGCCGTCGCTCGGAATCCCAGTGCTCGACTCGGTGACTTTGAGCGATTCGGTTGTCGAAGCCTCGAGCCCGACGCAGCCGAGTATCGAGCCCGCACCGCCCGCTGTCGCTGAGTCCCGAGCTCACGAGCCGGTGGTGATGCGTCTCGATTGGCCGCCGCCGGAGCAGCAACGCATCATCGGCGTGCGCGTCATCGCTCGAAACGGCGAGCGGTTCACGGGCGTCAGTCTGCGTCAGGCGCTGCTGGGCGAGGGCTTTCAGCACGGCGAGCTCGATATCTTCCATCGTCCGATGTCGGATGGTCGGGTGTTGTTGAGTGCTGCGAGTCTCACTAAGCCTGGAAATTTTGATCTAGCGACGATGGATTCCGGGCTCTTTTTGGGTTTGAACCTCTTCGCTGTTTTGCCGGGTCCTCTGCCGGGACGTGACGCGGTCGATAAATTGTTGATCGCTGGGCACACCTTGGCGCAGCGCCTGCGTGGCGAGTTGCGCGATGCGCGAGGCGAAGCGTTGACCGAAGCGCGACTCACCGAGATGCGTCGCGAGGCCGCTGCAGGCGACGGCTGAGATGGGCGCGGACCGAAACGGTCACGAGCTGGCGCAACGCGTTGCGCAACTGCGGCGCAGCATCGAATATCACAACTACCGCTATCACGTACTCGACGATCCGGAACTTCCGGACGCCGAGTTCGATCGGCTGCTTGTCGAGTTACGCGAGCTCGAGGCCCAATATCCCGAACTCGTCACACCAGATTCACCGACGCAACGGGTCGGCGGCGCCCCGAGCGATGAGTTTCAAGAGGTTCGGCATCGTATACCGATGCTCTCGATCGATAACGCGTTCAGCCGCGAGGATGTGCTCGCTTTTGATCGACGTATCCGAGATCGACTCGGCTCTGATGCGGAGCCCGATTATTCGGCTGAGCCCAAGCTCGATGGTCTGGCGATCTCAGTCACTTGGGAGAACGGTCATCTGGTCCGTGCCGCAACTCGCGGTGATGGCACGACGGGCGAGGATGTCACTGCCAACGTGCGTACCATCCGCTCGATCCCGTTACGATTGCGAGGCGCGGCACCAGCGCTGCTCGAAGTGCGCGGCGAGATTTTCATCTCCAACGCTGGCTTCAAGCGCTTGAATGCCGAGGCGATGGCGCGCGGCGACAAAGTCTTCGTCAATCCGCGTAACGCAGCAGCCGGAAGCTTAAGGCAGCTCGATCCGGCTATCACCGCAACGCGTCCACTGGAGGTGTTTTTCTACGCCCTCGGCGTACTTGAAGGGGCAGCGCTGCCGCAGACGCACACTGAGGTGCTTGCGATGCTGCGTGACTGGGGCTTGCGCGTTTCACCCGAGGTAAATAGGGTGCGCGGCGCTGAGGGTTGCCTCGAATATTTTGACGACATGGCACGACGGCGGCCGTCGCTTGCGTACCAAATCGATGGCGTCGTCTATAAGGTCGATCGCTTGGCCTTGCAGCGCGAGCTCGGATTCGTTTCGCGCGCACCGCGCTGGAGCGTTGCACACAAGTTTCCAGCAGAGGAAGCACTGACCGTGTTGCGTGCGGTCGAGTTCCAGGTCGGTCGTACCGGCGCGCTGACGCCGGTCGCGAGACTCGAGCCGGTATTCGTTGGTGGCGTCACGGTCAGCAACGCGACGCTACACAACATGGACGAGGTTGAGCGCAAGGATGTGCGTCTCGGCGATACCGTCGTCGTGCGGCGCGCAGGTGATGTCATTCCCGAGGTGGCGCGCGTATTGCTCGAGCGACGTCCTGCCGAGGCGGGGCGAGTTTCTTTGCCGAGCGTCTGCCCAGTCTGTGCGTCCCCGGTTCTGCGCGATAACGATGCGGCTATCGTGCGATGTACGGGGGGTTATCGTTGCAGCGCGCAGCGCAAGGAGCGCTTGCGGCATTTTGCGGCACGACGAGCACTCGATATAGAGGGTCTCGGCGACAAGTTGATCGATCAGTTGGTAGATGCCGATCTTGTACGCTCACCCGCTGATCTGTTCGCTTTGACCCAGCCCGTGTTGGCCGCTCTTGAGCGGATGGGGCCTAAGTCAGCAGACAATATACTCGCTGCGATAGAACATTCGAAAAACACGACTTTGTCGCGTTTCCTGTTCGCGCTCGGCATCCGTGAAGTGGGCGAGGCAACGGCTGCGGCGCTCGCGCAGCATTTCGGTACCATCGAATCTTTGATGATTGCCGACCTCGAGACCATCCAGCGAGTGCCGGATGTGGGCCCTGTCGTTGCAGAGCACATCCGGGCGTTTTTCGCCGATACGATCAATCGCAAGCTCGTTGCTGATTTGCAGTCCGCAGGTGTGACCTGGCCTGCGCCCGTCGTACCGGATAGCGACGAGCAACCGCTCGCTGGTTTGAGTTTTGTATTGACCGGGACGCTCGAGTCGATGTCGCGGGAACAAGCCGAAGAGTCGCTGCGCGCACTCGGGGCTAAAACCTCGGGCAGTGTGTCGCGCAAAACGAGTTATGTCGTAGCCGGCAGCGATGCAGGCTCCAAGTTGCGCAAAGCCGGTGAGCTGGGTGTGACCGTGCTCGATGAACAGGTTCTGCTGACGATCTTGAAGGAAAAGCGCGCGCCGTAAAGGCCGCCTGAAACGAAAAAGGCCGCCGGATTTCTCCGGCGGCCCTGACTAGTGCTCGAAACTCGACGAACCGAGTCTTACTTTTTCTCTTCGCTCTTCGTGTCGACCTTGGCTTCTTCGAGCTTGCGCTCGACCTTCGCGGCCTTCTCGAGTTCTTCGCTATAAGTGCGGAACTTCTTGGCGAGCACCGCTTGGTTGAGCTGCGCCTTTACCTGCTCGAACGGCGGCGGCTCGACTTGGCGGATGTCATCGAGGCGGATCACGTGCCAGCCGAACTGCGTCTGTACGGGCTTGGCGATCGTTTCACCCTTCTTCAACGCCATCACGGCATCGGCAAACGGCTTCACCATGCTCGCCGGGCTGAACCAGCCAAGATCGCCACCGCGATCGCGCGAAGAATCGAGTGAGTCTTTGGCGAGGGCTTCGAATTTCTCGCCGCGATTGAGGCGCTCGAGGATCTGCGTGGCGGCAATTTCCGTCGGCACGAGGATGTGGCGAGCGCGGTACTCGTTCGGCGCCATCTGCGCAA
Organism: uncultured Pseudomonadota bacterium; assembly: GCA_903910215.1. Lineage (GTDB taxonomy): Bacteria > Pseudomonadota > Gammaproteobacteria > Steroidobacterales > Steroidobacteraceae > UBA964. Next base: position 2,483 of record CAIVYV010000109.1, on the reverse strand, counting down.
CTTGAGCGTCGTACTCGGCCTTGAGCTCTTCGTCCGTAGGCGTCTTGTCTTTGAGATATTTCTCGGCGGCGGCCTGCTGCAGCATGTTCAGGCGCATCAACTCGAGCTCGGCGGCGAGGGCGCTCTCCTTGTCGAGTCCGTCCTTCTGCGCTTGACCGGCCACGACGTGCATCGTGATGAGCGAGTCGAGGGCGCGCTTGCGCTGCTCGGCGTCGAGTTCCGAAGCCGGTCGACCCGTGGCCGACTGAACGAAGGCGTCGAAGGTGCCCTGCGTGATGGTCTTACCGTTGATCGTCGCAACCGGCTTCTTGGCGGCTTCGTTGGCCGCATCAGCTGCATCGCCCTTGGGCTGGCAGGCGGCGAGGGCGATGCCGACAGCGGCAACGGTCAGGAATCGAGAAATCTTCATGTGAACGGTCTCGGTCAGAATGGAAGCGTGGATTATGAGGGCAAGCGGGCGTCGATGGACAGGGCATGGATGTCCGTTTGCATCAGGTGCGCTACCGCTTGATAAACAAGTTGATGACGGCGTAGCGGTGGCAGCCCGACAAACTGCGTGCTGCTGAGCGTGACATGGAAATGACCGCCCGAACCCGCGCCGGCATGGCCTGCGTGCAAGGCGCTGTCGTCGCGGACTTCCAGCAGTTCCGGTTGCAAGGCTGCCTGCAAGCATGTTCGTAAGCGGTCGATGCGAGTCGTCATGCCGGTATCATACTCGCCGTATGCAACGCTTTGACCTTCACCCCGAGAACCCGCAACGTCGTCTCATCAAGCAGGCGGCGGATCTGTTGCGCGCCGGCGGGGTGATCGCGTATCCCACCGACTCCTGCTATGCGCTCGGCTGTCATATTGGTGACAAGGACGCGTTGGAGCGCGTTCGACGCATACGCGAGGCGGATCGGCATCATCATTTCACACTGGTGTGTCGTGACCTGACCGAGATCGCCAAGTATGCGCGAGTCGATACACCGCAGTTTCGCCTGCTGAAAGCCGCAACGCCCGGGCCGTACACGTTTTTGCTGGAGGCCACGAAGGAAACGCCACGGCGGCTGCAGCACGAGAAGCGTCGCACCATCGGCATTCGGGTGCCGGATCACCCGGTGCCCCAGATGCTGCTGGAAGAGCTCGGCGAACCCATCATGAGTTCCACGCTGATGCTTCCCGGTGACGATCTGCCTCTGAACGATGCAGATGAGATCGTCGATCGCCTGAGGGGTCGCGTGGATGCCGTGCTCGATGGGGGCTTCTGCGGCCTCGAGCCGACTACGGTCATCGATCTGGCGGCGCACCCTGCGGTGGTCGTCCGGCGAGGGCGTGGCAGCACGGCGGCTTTCGGTTTGCCGGACGACGAGTCGGTATAATCGCGGGTTGCTGTAGTGCTGGCGGTGATGATTTGCTCGGCACTGCGAAAAATTCCATAAAAAACAGGGTGTTGTAGTCTTGTCTAGTCTTCCGCAAGCCAATCGTGTGCTCTCGGGCATGCGTCCTACCGGTCAGTTGCACCTCGGTAACTACCACGGCGCCCTGCGAAACTGGGTCGATCTGCAATACCAGTACCCGTGCTTCTTCTTCGTCGCCGACTGGCATGCGCTCACTACGGGTTACGAAGACACGAGTCGTTTGCCCGAGTACACCCACGAGATGGTGATCGATTGGCTGGCCGCGGGCCTCAATCCGGGTGTTGCCACACTGTTTGTGCAGTCGCATGTGCCAGAACATGCCGAGCTGCATTTGTTGCTCTCGATGATCACGCCACTCTCATGGCTCGAGCGGGTGCCCACTTACAAGGATCAACAGGCCGAGTTGCAGGAGAAGGATCTCGCAACGTACGGCTTCCTCGGTTATCCGTTGCTGCAGTCGGCCGACATCCTGCTGTATCGACCGGGTTATGTGCCCGTCGGTGAGGATCAAGTCGCGCACGTCGAAATCACGCGCGAAGTGGCACGTCGCTTCAATCATCTTTTCGGTCGCGAAGTCGGCTTTGAGGAGAAGGCGGAAAAGGCCATCGCGGAACTCGGCGGCAAGAACAGCAAGATCTATCGTGAACTGCGTCGTAAGTTTCAGGAAACGGGCGATGTGGCCTCGCTCGAGCAGGCGCGTGCGATCGTGCAGAGCAACACGCGCATCACCGTTGCAGATCGTGAACGATTGCTCGGTTACCTCGAGGGCAGCAGCGTATCGATCCTGCCCGAGCCGCAGGTATTGCTGACGCCGACGCCAAAGTTGCCCGGACTCGATGGCCGCAAGATGTCCAAGTCTTACGGCAACACCATCGGTCTGCGCGAAGAGCCGGATTCGATCGCTAAGAAGCTCAAGACCATGCAGACTGATCCGGCGCGAGTGCGTCGCACGGACGTCGGTGATCCCGAGAAATGTCCGGTGTGGTCGTTGCATCAGGTTTATTCGGATGAACCCACGCGCACTTGGGCTGCCGCTGGCTGCCGTTCCGCCGGTATCGGTTGCCTCGAGTGCAAGAAGCCGCT
>CAIVYV010000108.1 GCA_903910215.1 uncultured Pseudomonadota bacterium | reverse complement strand
TCTGCGCGGTGCTCTTCGTCCGAACCGGCACCTCCTCCCTTCTCGAGGTCCCGCAGGTGGCTATTGACGTCACGCCGGATGTTCCTGACAGCGACCCTTCCCTCTTCGGCTACTCCGTGCAGGACCTTCACCAATTCCTTCCTGCGCTCCTCCGTGAGATCAGGGATCTGCATCCTGATCACCGAGCCGTCGTTGGCGTCCACGCGAATCAATCCGCCGCCGCGAAAATGCGAATCAAGCGGCTGACGAGAATACGACTTACCGTCGGCTGATACGACGAACCGATCCCCGGTACCGGCGCCCGTGGCGTAGAGGCGATCTTCCGGGAACCCAAAATCGGTTCCCGCAAGATAGATATGCTCGCAACCGAGTATCAGACCGAGCTGAATGGCCGCATGCACGGCACTACCGGCTGTGCCGACGAGCGGTGCTTCGATCATCTTCAGTTCGCGCACCAGTTCGGCAGTGAGATCCGATGCCACAAACGGGACGAGCGGTGAACCCGCCGCCGCCGACAGCATCTCATCCTCGCAGGCGGCCTCGATCACGAAGCAGCCAACTTTCGACAAATCGACACCCTCCAGGTGTCGAACTTTTTGTTTTGGGTCAAGACAGACCACGAAATCCGGCGAGACTCCTCCGGCGACGACTGCTCTCAAGGCCTTGAAAGCCACGATGATGGTGACGTGATCGGCAACAGCGCGTAGCAATGGAATCGTCTCGTCGAGGGATGGTCCAGCCCCCACCACGACGGCGGATCGCCCTCTCAAGGCATCCTTTAGCGGAAGTAACGAGCGCCCTTGTCGCACCAGCGCCGGAAGGTTGCGGATTAGCTGAGTCGTCCAGAGTTGAGCCATCAGCTCCGTCGTATTCCGACCGACGTAAAGCAGCTTCAGCCGCTCATCGACCAGAGAAAGCACCTTAGCCGAAAGAGCAGACTCCAAATCGCCGAGAACGTGAACTCGCTCCGGTCTCACCGCAATGATGTTCGGTAGGTGTTGCAAGACTCGATCGAGTTGTTCGATCTCCTTGCCACTGGAGCGATCAGCTTCGTCCGTTGCTATGGGTAAGTCTTGAAGATCGAGTAGCCGCTGATACTGTCTGTCGCGCAAATTCGAGAGTATCGATACGGCATTGGCGCCACCAACCACAAAGACATCATGATCGGGATCGACAGCCAGTCCCAGCTTGCGATCAATGTCGATCGTGAGGTTCTTGAATTCGAAGACCTTAAGCCAGTCTGCGAGCAGGGTATCGTTCTGTCGGGCTTTCAGGCTCAACTCCAGGAAGACGATCGCCTCTTCGACTGCTGTCGTAGAAAAACGACTCGCCTCCTGAAAGATACTCGGCGGAAACTGCGTGAAAGCGATCCGGCGGCGCCTGACGTCGTCAAGCTTGCAAAAAATCTCGGCATCTACTTCGCCGCTCGTGGCCGCGTGCATCAGCGCATACTGGGCTTTCAAATATGCGTCGACGACGACGATACGCTCTGCCCACTCCGACCCAGCCATGCCCACACCCGCAGGATTAGTTATCGTTATTGAAGTTTAGCGAGCTCTTGAGACGCTCGGAGGTTGCCTTGAATTCAGCCAATACAGAATTAAGCGCTGCGAATTGCCGTTCATACTGTGCTGACACCGTCTCAATGTACTCATCGAGCTTGAGCTGCTTCGTTTCGACGATCTCTAGTTTACTTTCGTAAGATTGAGTCACGCGGCTAACGACACCGGTCGATGAAAGATACTGATGTGCAGCAACGGCCAAGTCTCCTGCGAGCCCGCTTGGACTGCCGGAAAAGTAGTACGGCGAGTCAGCATTGTTCGAAAGCGCCTTGATAGCATCCTCTGGAGCCTTTTGGAATGCTGCGACGAACTTACCCGAGTCAAACTCCAAGACGCCGTTACGATCGAGCGAAACGCCTAGTGAGCTCCAATGCGAGATCTGGCCAGCAGCGCCGCTCGACTCCGTCGTCAACTTGTTGCGAATGCTGTTGCGAATGCTCTTGACGGCCGAGTCACCTCGCAAGCTACCGGCAATGTCATCGCCCTTGATACTCGGACCGGTCGCCCGGACGATGAACTCCGTCAGAAGATTGTAACTCTCCACAAAGTTACCGACGGCGGTGGTCAATGCAGACGCGTCATAGGCGACCGACAGATTCGTCGGCGTCGCACTGACCTGGCGAAGATTTAGAGTGATGCCGTCGATGACGTCGGTGATGGTGTTGCTCGATCGCTGGATACGCAGACCATTCACAACGAAAATGGCATCGCCGGATGCCTGCCCACCATTGACCGTTGCACTCGAAAAGACCGGCGGTGATTCAATCGGACTACCTGCAGAGTTCTTGAAACTAATCGAAAAATTATTCGCTGCACCGGAGGGGCCCTCAAGCACAATCTTGAATGGTGAGGCTGATCCATCGGCGGTATTGACGAGACGCGCCGTGACGCCCATTTTTCCTTGGTTAATTGCGGAGACTAGCCCGGTGGCGGTAGTAACATCCTTAGTGATCGCGATGCTCTTGGTAATCCCACC